>CAYFKX010000062.1:0-6759 GCA_964343545.1 uncultured Bifidobacteriaceae bacterium
AAGGAGCGGACATAGACCTGGTAGAACACCGCATCGCGCCACCACTGCGTCATAGGCGCAGGCTAGCCACCGTCAGCGGTTACGCCCTTGCGCCGCATCCGGCAGGCGTCCGAGCAGTACTTCACCTGCTCCCAGTTCTTCGCCCAGGACTTGCGCCACACCATCGGACGGCCGCAGACCACGCACAGCTTGCTCGGCAGGTCCCGTTTGGCGATTCCGCGCGGCATGTGCCCATCATGCTGCCAACTGCCCTATGGCACAGTTCGTGGCTCAGCGGTGCGCCCACGAAATGAAGGAGTTGCCGTTGTCAGCGACACCGAAAGCCGGCATTGCCGTCCCCCGCGGTGTCGCCGATGTCCTTGAGCAGTTGCGAGGTCTGACCACAGCAGACCGTGCTGCGCGAGTTGAACGCGCTGTGCGCAACTTGTTCACTGATGCGTTGATGCGGCTACCTGACGGCACCGTGTTCGTCCTCACCGGCGATATCCCAGCGATGTGGCTGCGAGATTCCACCTGGCAACTTCGCCCACTGCTAGCGGCTGCACACGAGGCGCAGACCTACGAAGTTCTTGCGGGCGTCTCACGCCGACAGGCCGCGTATGTTCTCCTCGACCCATACGCGAACGCCTTCAACCCCAGCCCAAACGGAAACTGCTGGCACCGCGACTTCGAAAGCCAAAGCCCATGGGTGTTCGAACGCAAGTACGAACTCGACTCACTGGCCGCGTTCCTGGACCTTGCCCTGCGTTTGCATCGCGCAAGCAATCGGTGCGACCACCTCGACGAGCAGTTCGTGGCTGCAGCGACATTAGCTCTGGAAATCATCGAACGAGAACAGCAACATGACCCTGCCTCATACCAGTTTGTACGACTCGGCGCCGCCGCTCACGACCAGCTGTCGCACGATGGCTTCGGGGCGCCCGTCGGTCGCACGGGGATGTCCTGGAGTGGATTCCGACCGAGTGACGATGCGTGCACATACGGCTATCTGATTCCGGCAAACGCTCACGCGGCGGTCGTGCTCGAGCAGCTCGCAGACTTGCCCGCGCTGGTGCACTTGGCTGAGCCAATCCGCGCCAAGGCTCGCGCCATCGCAGGCGATATTCGTGCGGGTATCTCAGCGCACGCGGTTACTGTCAAAGATGAGCGGCGTATCTACGCATACGAAGTCGATGGGTTGGGACAGCAGGTCCACATGGACGACGCGAATGTGCCCAGCCTGCTGTCACTGCCTTATCTCGGCTGGTGCGAGCCCGATGATGCGCTTTACGCCGCCACTCGTGACTGGGTTCTCAGTGATGCCAACCCGTGGTTTTCGCGGGGCGCGGCGGGCTTCGGCATCGGCAGCCCACACACCCCGCCGTCACATATCTGGCCCATCGCCATCGCCATGGTCGGACTCACCAGCACTGACCCACACGAGGTCGCCGACTGCCTGGACCTCTTGGAAGCCACTGACGGCGGTACCGGGCGGATGCATGAGTCATTCCACTGCGACTCTCCAGATGTGTTCACCAGGGCCTGGTTCTCGTGGGCTGATATGACATACGTGCATCTGGTGCTGCGTAGCGTCGGCCTGGCCTTCGACTAAGTGCGCGTCCACGAACCCGGTACTAGCATCGGCGAGAGTCGTTGACCAAACCAGCGAACGATGACAGGAGCGCGTCATGTCGGACAACCAGCTTCAGCGCCGCAATGACGGCGTTGTCCTCTACGGGGCGATGTGGTGTGGTGACTGCGTACGCAGCAAGGCCATGCTCGACCGAGTCAATGTTCCCTACACCTGGATCGACACCGACGCCGAGCCTGGCGCTATCGACCTGCTGCTGGCAGTGAACGACGGCCGCCGCAACATCCCAGTCATCGCATTACCCGACGGTTCGCACCTCACCGAGCCCAGCGACCCGGACCTTCGCGCTGCGCTCATCGCCAACGGCCTGCTGCAGGCATAACGGCCGCCGCTCGTCGTCGGTGCATGTAGCGCTACTCGTGCGGGACCAGTCGCCTGACGAGACCCACCAGTGCGTCAGGACGACCGGCGGAACCACCGGAAGCGCTTGCGTGGGCGGCGCGATGCTGCAGCCGCGCGCTCAGCTGCCGATTGCTCAGTACGAGCGGGCGGGAGCAAGTCCGGGTTGTCCAGCAGTTTGCGGACTTCGGCCTCGAATGCGTCCTCGCCCACAGGTTTGCCGTGGGTGCGGATACCGTCCACATTGAGTCCAGCAGTCACCCGCGCCCCGCATTTGGCGCAGTGAAAGACATGCGAGTCCACTGCGGCCGAGCACCGTGGACAGGTGCGCTCCATGTCTGCCCCTTCGTTTACCTTCTCCGATGGTAGGCGTTGCGGCACGGTGCCGCAGCCTGCCGACTGGACTCTGGGAGGGTTCGTCTGTGAACCAGTTCGAACAGGTGGACGAGCACGCCGCACCGCAGTGGGTGGTCATCGACACCGAAACCACAGGTCTGGGGCTTGACGATCGCATCATCGAACTTGCCGCCCTCGCAGTCGACCCCGTGTCGATGGTTGTTGTCGACCGTTTCGTCACACTGCTGAACCCTGGTCGGGACACGGGGCCTGAAAATGTGCACGGCATCTCCAACGCGATGGTGGCGCAGTCGCCGAGTTTCACCGATGTCAGCGAGTCGCTGGCGCGTTTCCTGCATGGGCGAGTGCTGGTCGCGCACAACCTTGAGTTCGACCGCCGATTTCTGGCTGCGGCCTTTAAGTCAGCAAGAACCGAGATTGACCTCGGCGTCGGGTTCTGCACCTACCGCCAAGGCACTCATCTGACGCTGGCGGCATCCTGCGAGAAGTACGCGATCTCACTGCAGGGCGCCCATCGAGCAGAAGCCGATGCCAGGGCGACGGTCGCGCTCCTGGCGTACTGCGACCAACGCCTGACCTTCGGGGGAACGCCGGCGCAGTGGCTGCAGCCCGTCTGCACCTAACTCGACCGTTGCTCCATGAACCACAACCATTCGGGCATACTCACACACCATGCTCGCCGGGTTCCCTGCAACGACCGCGCGTGAACTCTTCCGCAGCAACTTTCGTAGACACTCCACATACCGAGCCGCTGCACTAGCTGGGGCCTTCACCAACACAGTCTTTGGCGCGATCAAGGCCAGCATCACACTTGGCGCGCTCGCCTCTGCTGGTGGCTCCATTGCCGGATACGACCCGAGGTCGGCGATGACCTACGTCTGGCTCACGCAAGCGTTCATCGCACCGCTGAGTTTGTTTGGCTGGAATGAGTTGAGCGATCGTGTGCGATCAGGCGATATCGCCGTTGACCTAAGCCGCCCCGTGGACCTGCAGATGTCCTACATGTTCTCCGATCTAGGTCGGGCAGCCTTCGAGGTACTCCCGCGCGGGTTGCCGCCGCTGCTGATCGGCTGGGTCACCACAGGTGTGCACATCCCGGCCAATCCGGTTGTGTGGCTCTGCGGGCTGCTGGGCCTCATGCTCGGGGTATGCACCTCATTCGCCTGCCGATTCCTGACAAACCTCAGCTCCTTTTGGCTACTCGAAATCAGGGGCGTGCACACGTTGTACATGGTGGCTAGCGGCATCTTCTGCGGTCTCTTGGTGCCGGTCCACTGGTTCCCCGGATGGCTGCAAGTCGTTGCCCACGCAACCCCCTTTCCTTCGCTGCTGCAGACTCCTGTGGACCTGATGAGCGGCCGCACCACCGGGGCTGCAGCGGGTTTTGCGCTTCTGACACAAACCGCGTGGCTGCTCGCGATGTTGGCCCTCGGCAGGGTGGCACTTGCCCGAGGCGCGCGTCGCTTGGTGGTGCAAGGTGGCTGAGTCGACTGCTTCAGCGAGCGTCCGTTGGCGGGTGCTGCTCGGTTCGCGGCTGCGATCGCAGATGGCGTACCGGGCCTCGTTCGCGGCCGACCTCGCCGGCAACTTCGGTATCGCCATCTTGGAGTTCTGCGAGTTGTGGGTCATCTTCGCCAACGTGAAAGCCCTCGGCGGACTGTCGTTCGCGCAGACGGCGGTGGTCTTCGCCTTCGCCAACATCGCGTTCTCCATCGCCGACCTCTTCGTGGGCCACGTCGACACACTGCCTCGCTATATCCGAGCGGGCACCCTCGACGCCTTCTTGCTCAGACCTGCCTCGGTGCTCGGCCAACTCATCACCAGCGACGTTTCACCCAAGCGCATCACCCGTACTATCGGAGCAGTCATTGTCTTCCTCGTAGCAGTGGCACATCTCGACATTGAGTGGACGCCACTGAAAATCTGGGTGGCAGCCACCGTCCCCGTGTTCGGCGCCGCCATCTTCGCCGCACTCTTTGTCAGTGCCGCGGCCGCACAGTTCTGGCTCATCGACGGCGCGGAGGTCACCAACTCGTTCACCTATGGCGGGTCCTACGTTGCAAGCTACCCGGCGTCGCTCTATCAGAGTGCGCTACGCGTGTTTTTCAGCTTCGTCGCACCGGCCATTTTCACGGCGTACCTACCGGCGCTAGTCATTCTCGGGCTACCCGGACCAGCCGGCTTGCCTGCCTGGCTCGGGTTGCTCACACCGGCCATGGCAGGGTGCGCGTGGATTGTCGCGCTGGCGGCATGGCGCCTTGGACTTCGCCACTACACAGGAGCCGGCTCATGATGGACACATTGGTCGAAACCAAGGCACTGACTCGTGTCTTCACGCGTACCAGCGGCCGTGGTCGTACACGTGCCCGCGAGCGACTCGTGGCAGTCGACGGGCTAAACCTGCACATTGCCCGAGGCGAGTCACTGGGCTACATCGGCGCCAACGGTGCCGGCAAGTCGACGACCATCAAAATGCTCACCGGCATTCTCGTGCCGACCTCGGGGACAGTGACCGTCTGTGGGCTCGAACCAGTCAAGCGACGCAAAGACCTCGCCCGGCATCTTGGTGTGGTGTTCGGACAACGCTCACAACTGTGGTGGGACTTGCCCCTGTCGGATTCGTTCACCATTCTCGCGGCAATTCACCAACTCCCATCGGCCCGCTTCACTAGCAGGCTGGAGGAACTCGTTGAGCAACTCGAGCTGGCAGCCACCTTGCAGACTCCAGTTCGCCAGTTATCGCTGGGCCAACGAATGCGAGGCGAACTAGCCGCAGCATTGCTGCACTCCCCCGAGCTGGTCATCCTCGACGAACCCACCATCGGCCTCGATGTCGTGAGCAAGGAACGCCTGCGTCAGTTCCTTGCCGCGGAACGCAAGACTCATGGCACCACTCTGGTGTTGACCACCCACGACATGGGCGACATCGAGCGCCTGTGCGACCGCGTGGTTGTCGTCGATCGTGGACGCAGCGTGTATGACGGGGCACTGTCAGACCTCGCCCGCTTAGCTCACACCGAACGGGTACTCGTCGTTGATTTCGCGACCCCGCAGCCAGCGATGTCAGACCTGCACACGGCCGCCTTGGTCGACGCCGACAGCACCGGCGTGCGGCAACGCTTCGCGTTCAACGGTCAGACGACCACCGCAGCGCAAGTGCTCACGGAAGTGAGCTCACGCGCTGAGGTACGTGACCTCTCAGTCGAAGAACCGGATATCGAGGCAGTTGTCCGCACGATGTATCAAGCGCAGCGCACCGCCGGCGCCGATGCTCGATTGGCGCACGAGGTAGGTGACGCCCATGAGCACGGTCTCTGAACTCGACCCGCATAGCGTGCGCAATTGGCAGCGCGCTGTCTCCGCTCAGTTCCTCGTCTTCGGCGCTGCCGGCATGTCGGTCCTTGCCCGAATGCCGGAGGTCGCTGCTCGTCTTGATGTGACCACAGCGCAACTCGGCTGGCTGCTGTTCGCCATCGCTGCTGGCGCCATCACCATGTTGCAGCAGGGCGGGCGCATCGTTGAGCGAGCCGGAACTAGGCCAGCGATTCTCACCGGTATCGCCGGCGGCGCGCTCGCGAGTGCCGCGCAAGGTGTTGCACTTCACGCAGGCAGCCCATTGTGGTTCGGGGTCACTGGCTTCCTGCTCGGCTGTACCTACGGACTTGCCGACGTGGCGCTCAACGTGGATGGCACCGAACTCGAGAAACGAACGCAGCGCAGCCTTATGCCACGCATGCACGCCGGCTACTCGGTGGGGGCGCTCGCTGGTGCTGGCATCGGCGCGCTCGGCGCGAAACTAGATTCCCCAATTCTGGTGCAACTGCTCGTGTTGGCAGCACTCCAAGGCACAGTCGTGGTGCTTGCAGCAACCCACATCCCTAGTCACACAGGGCGAGCCCACAGCACCGCCGAAGGTGGGCGCGTTGAACGGCGTACCTGGCTGACGTTCGGCTTGGTACTTCTCGGCGTCATGCTCTTGGCAATCACTGTGGCGGAAGGTTCGGCGAACGACTGGCTGTCGCTGTCGGTTGCACGAATTCACGATGCGACGGCCACCGGTTCCGCCGTGGTGTTCTGCGCCTTCCATGCAGCGATGACCGTGACTCGCTTTTACGGCGGCGCGCTTACTCAGCGCTGGGGATCGCTACCAACTGTCGCCGGGTTAGCCGCCCTTGGTGCTGCCGGCGTTGTCATCCTGATTGTCAGCGCGCCGTCGATGCCTTGGGCTGCGGTCGGTGCCGCGTTGTGGGGGCTCGGCGTCGCGCTTGGTTTCCCGGTTTTGCTGTCGGTCGCAGGCCAAGGAGAGCACGGTCCGCGTCGCGTGGCGTTCGTGGCGCTGTGCGGTTACGGAGCGTTCGTTGCCGCGCCACCACTTCTAGGAATCGTCGGACAACATCGAGGAATGACCGCAGTGCTCGGCATCGTCGCGGGAA
>CAYFKX010000063.1:0-6729 GCA_964343545.1 uncultured Bifidobacteriaceae bacterium
AGACCGGCTGCCTTGGATGCGCGCAGGCGACGTTCGCCAGCGACGAGTTCGTATGCGCCATTGCCCGTCGGGCGTACGACGACCGGCTGCAGCAGACCGATTTCCTTGATGCTGTGGATGAGCTCCTCAAGCGCCTCGGGGTCAAACACTTCACGAGGTTGGCGGGGGTTGGGCGAAATTGAGCCGATGGGCAACTCTGCAAACCGGCCCGGGGTCTGCGCGGTTTCAACCCCGGCAGGGTTCGATTCGCTGGTGTTCGCCAGGAGCGAACCCAAGCCTCGCCCGAGTCCACTGCGTCCTTGCGCCTTAGCAGCCATCGTGCCTTGCACCTACTCCCATGTCATACATCAAAATGTCCTAAATGCCCGAGATGCCCTGTGGATAACCTGTGGGCTTGTGCGGAAAAGTATCCCCAGACGCACAGGTCACCCAGCCAGCCGCGTTGCGAGTTCCCGCGCCGCTTCCAAATACGCGCGCGAGCCGGATGATGCCGGGTCGTAGTCGATGACCGTCTGCCCGAACGACGGCGCCTCGCTCACGCGCACCGACCGCGGCACGACCTCTGCCAGCACCTGGCTGCCAAAGTGGGTGCGCACATCCTCGGCGACCTGCTGCGAGAGCCGGGTCCGGGCATCGAACATGGTGAGCAGGATGTGGCCGACGGCTAGGCCGGGGTTCAGCTCCTTGCCCACCAGCTCGACGATGCGCAGCAGTTGGCTGACGCCCTCCAGGGCATAAAACTCGCATTGGATGGGCAAAAGCACCTGTTCGGCACAGGTCAAGGCGTTAACTGTGAGCAGTCCCAGGCTCGGCGGGCAGTCAATGAACACCACATCCAGCGGGTTCCCTCCTGCGGCTCGGTGCTCTAGATAAGCCGTGACCGCCTTGCGCAGGCGCTGCTCGCGAGCCACAGACGACACCAGTTCGGTCTCGGCGCCCGCCAGATCCAAGGTGGCCGGCACGCACTCCAGACCAGCAATCTCAGTCTGCTGCACCACATCGGCAATCGGGGTTTGGTCCACCACCACCTCGTAGGTCCCAGCAGTTCCTGAGTGGTGGGGCACCGAGAATGCGGTGGAGGCATTGCCCTGCGGGTCCAGGTCGATAAGCAGGACCTGCAATCCGCCATAAGCCATCGCCGCTGCCAGATTGACTGCCGAGGTGGTCTTGCCCACCCCGCCCTTCTGGTTCGCCACACACAACACCCGCGGGCGAGCAGGCCTGGGCAACTGGTAGTGGCCCGATTTCAGGGTCACCGCTGTGGTCACAGCCTGCAGCAAGGGGGTTTGTGCGTCCAACGTTCCACGTGGAACATCTGGCTGGGAGGTCACTGGCTCATCCTTGTCGGTCGGGGCGGTCGATGACAACCAGGGTCACATGGCTGTCGGCCTGCTCCACAGTCTCTACTCGTGCCCACTGCGGCTGAATTCCACAGGCACGCAAGGCAGATTCGGCTTTGACCAATTCAGCCTGGGCCGACTCCCCCTTCAGCAGTGCCAGCCCACCGCCAGGCTTGACTAAAGGCCAGCACCACTGCAGCAACTGCGGCAGGGCAGCCACTGCCCGGGCCGTGACAACATCGGCCGGCAACCAGTCAGCCTGACCCCCCGGCGTTGAGGCCACGGCCGATCGAGCATCTTCAGCACGAGCCCGAATCACCTGCACCCGCGATTCCAGCCCTAACTGCTGCACCGCCTCGGTCAAGAAGGTGGCACGACGCAGTAGCGGCTCGATGAGACTCACACTCAGGTCGGGTCGCACGAGCGCCAACACCAACCCCGGCAGTCCAGCACCGGAACCAACATCCGCCACATTCGCACCGTGCGGAATCACTGCCTCAGCGAGCGCGCAGTTGGCGATGTGCCGGTCCCAGATGCGCGGCACTTCCCGCGGCCCGATGAGCCCGCGCGTCACAGCGTCGCTCGCCAACATCTGCGCATACGCCTGCAACCCAGGCACCGCTGCGGGCCAAACATGCGCCAGGGCACGCGGCATCGGCGGTAGGGCCCCCGCCGGTTGCTGCTCAGCCATCAATTCCGTCCTCGCGCTAGGGGAGGTTCCACGTGGAACATCGAGACCTCGCCGCATTCACACTCCCCGCGCAGTTGACGAGCCCAAGACCGCAAACCCCTGACCCACCCGTGTGGTTGCCCTCGACCCTGCTCCTACATCAGCCGCAGGCCGGAACGCGGGCGTGTAGCAATCAGGCAGGGGAGACCACGATGCGGCGAGTCGGCTCTTCGCCCTCGGACTCGCTGCGCAGGCCGAGTTCATTCACTCGGTCGTGGACAATCTTGCGCTCGAAGGCGTTCATCGGGTCTAGCTTCTCTGGCTCACCGGAAGCCTTCACTCGCTCAACTACCTCTTCCGCCAAGCCTACGAGCGCCTTGCGCGACTCCTCGCGGAAGCCTGCGATGTCCAGCATGAGGCGTGACCGAACTCCCGTTTCGCGGGTCACGGCCAGGCGGGTCAGTTCCTGCAAGGCCTCGAGCACCTCGCCGTCCACACCGACCAGGTCATCCAAGTCCCCGCCGACCACGCTCACCCGCGCTCGCTGGTTCTCCACATCCATGTCGATATCGCCATCGCGATCCAGGATGTCGAGCAGCGCCTCGAGGTAGTCCGCGGCGATATCGCCTTCAGCCTCTAGGTCCTCTTTCTTGGTGGACTTGGCTGCAGGTTCGGCGTTGATGTCCTCGATGTCTTCATCAAGGTGCACAATGTCGGGCTTGTCCGTCATGTCGTATTCCTTGCTGTCACCCGCCGCGAGCGGCGGTTCCAATTGGGAAACCTATGTCTCGTCGCCGTCGGATACCCGGTCTTGCGAGTTGCCTGGTGCGTTGTCCGGCGGTGTGCCCTGCGGATTGCTCGGCGGGGTCGGCCCGCCGCGGCGTTCCTGACGGCTCTTGCGCTTGGGCTGTTGGCGCACGATCTTCACCTGCGGCTGCTCTGGCGTGGCCGTCGATGGACCTTTGCCCTTAGCTGCCTGCCGCCGCATCATCGCCTCATACGCGGGAGTGCCCGGCTGTGGGCTGTTGCGGATGATCCAGAACTGCTGACCCATTGACCACAAGTTCGTCGTCAACCAGTAGGTCAGCACACCGATGGGGAAGTTGATGCCTGAGATAGCGAAGATGACCGGGAAGACGTAGAGCATGATTTTCTGCTGCTGCACCATCGGGTTGTCCGGTGCAGTGTTCTTCACGATCATCATCTTCTGGCTATAGAACGTGGTCGCGGTCATCAACACGATGAGCACCATTGTCACCACGCGCGCAGTCATCGGCGAATCCGTCTCACCAGCACGCACGAATGTTCCATACAGCGGCGCACCGAGATACGTCGCGTTGCGCGCAGATTCCACCAGCTCAGTGGTCATGCCCGGGGGCACGCGGTTGTTGCCGATTCCGTTGAGAACACTGAACAAAGCAAAGAAAATCGGGGACTGCGCAAGAATCGGCAGACACGATGCAAGTGGATTTGTGCCAGTCTCGCGATAGAGCTTCATCAACTCCTGGCTCTGCCGCTCGCGGTCACCTGCGTACTTCTTCTGGATTTCCTTCACTTGCGGCTGGATGACCTGCATGTTGCGGGTGCTGCGCACCTGCTTCATGAACAGCGGAATCAACAGCACGCGGATAACGACCACCAGACCTGCGATCGAGAAACCCCAGGCCGCACCACTGGTTGCGGGAAACACAAACGAGAAGACAGTGTGGAACGCGCGCAAGATGTAGGAGACGGCGAACTCAAGCCAATGCAGCGGATTCACAGGCGCCCGGGCTCCTCGCGACAGTTATGGACGAACACGTCCGTCCGGCTCAATTCTCGGCCGCCAGGTACCGCGCGCAGGGACAGGATCCAACCCGCCAGCGTGGAATGGCGTGCAGCGCGAAAGCCTACGGGCAGTCAGCACTGTGCCTTTGAGTGCCCCGTGGGTGCTGATGGCCCCAACCGCGTAACGCGAGCAGGAGGGGTAGTAGCGGCAGGTCGGCCCGAGCATTGGGGAGACGGTGCGCTGATAGAGCCGGATGAGCGCGATCAACAGCATCCCCGGCGCGCGCAGCAATTGCCGGGCGCCGGCCCACAGGCCTCGAGCCAACGTGGTGAGCACTGTGGCTACCACGCTGGTCATGAGGCTGCCGGGCTGTCGGGGGCAGGCTGAGAGTTGGTCGGGGCAGCGGTCGAGGGGGTCAATGCCATGGCCGAGCCTGCCGGCGCCACCGGGTCGCCCGCCGCCGGTGAACCCGTGGTTATCAACACATCCACAGTCTTATCCACAACCCCGGCTTGCTGCAGGGCTTGCGTCAGCACTCGGGTCCAGTCCGCGCTCGACAGCCTCTGGGCCCCTGCGAATGCGCGCACCACGACCTGGGTTCCCCGCGGCAGATACGCAATCAGTGGGGCAAACCCGTGACGAATACAACGGCTGACCCGACTGCGAACCACGGAGTTACCCACAGGTTTGCCCACAGCCAACCCAAGCCGTGCAGGGAGTTCTCCACCGGTTATCCACAGGGACGCGGTGGCGTGGGGGAGGCGAAGTTTCTGGCCTTGGGCCAGGGTCGCGGAAATGTCAGCGGCGGAGGTCAAGCGGTAGGTGCGGCTCAACATGGCCTAGGCCGCCATAGGTGAAGCGAGAACAGCTCAGACGGACAGGCGGCGACGGCCCTTGGCCCGGCGAGCCGAGAGGACGGCGCGACCAGCGCGCGTGCGCATGCGCAACCGGAAACCATGGGTCTTCGCCCGACGACGGTTATTCGGCTGGAAAGTCCGCTTGCTCACTTGAATCGCCTCGTTCACAGAAAATCAGGTGGCGCTGTCCACGCCAGTGCAAGGCAGAACTGTAACCGCCGCCCCCAGCCACCGCCCAGTCAGGGTCGCACCCATTGACCCCTCAGCAGGTAGTCCATACCGTCGTCGTCAGCGTGTCGCGTTGACAGACCACGCGTAGTTCATGGCCACCTGTGGACGCACCTTGCCTGCCCAATGACTCCACTCATAGGGTTCGGCTTCTTATCCACAACCTTCTTGACCCACTCCTGAGTGTTGGTCAGGTGAGCACTGCGCCGAAAGGGTGATAGCCGATGTCGGAGATCGAGACACCGTCACTGACAGATGTCTGGACCGCCGCAATCAGCTCACTCGATGCTGAAGGCCTCGGCGCACAACAGCGCGCGTTCCTACGATTGACCAAGCCGATCGGTTTAGTGGAAGACACCGCACTCATCGCCGCACCAAATCAATTCACCAAAGACGTTCTCGAAACACGCATCAGCGGATTCATTTGTGATGCCTTGAGCCGAGAGATGAAGCGGGACCTGCGTATCGCAGTCACTGTCGACCCGACTCTGGTGGATGATTCCGTGGAGTTCATTGACTCCGCTCACAACGATGACAACGTGGTGGAGTTGCCGACGCAGCGCCAGCCTGAAACATCCGCGCCCACCAGCAGTACCACCTCACAGAATCACTCAACTGGTCGCACCGAGAGTTCGCGGCTAAACCCCAAATACCAGTTCGACACCTTCGTCATCGGCAGCAGCAACCGCTTCGCACACGCCGCCGCATCAGCTGTCGCCGAACTACCCGGGCGGGCCTACAACCCTTTGTTTATCTACGGTGAGTCGGGTCTGGGCAAGACCCACCTGCTGCACGCCATCGGCCACTACACCCGCACCCTGCACCCTGGCACGCGCGTTCGCTACGTCTCCAGTGAAGAGTTCACGAACGACTTCATTAACTCCATTCGAGACGACAAGGCATCGGTCTTCAAGAGTCGCTACCGCGATGTCGATGTGCTGCTCATTGATGACATCCAATTCCTCTCAGGAAAGGTGCAGACACAGGAAGAGTTCTTCCACACCTTCAACACCCTGCACAACGCAAACAAGCAAATCGTTGTGACCTCCGACTTGCCACCGAAGCAGTTGCCTGACTTCGAGGAGCGCATGCGCTCACGCTTCGAGTGGGGCTTGATGACTGATGTGCAGCCGCCGGACCTCGAGACTCGTATCGCCATCTTGCGCAAGAAGAGTGACCAGGACCGTCTCACTGTGCCACCAGAGGTGCTGGAGTTCATCGCGAGCAAAATCTCGTCGAACATCCGCGAGCTCGAAGGTGCGCTCATCCGTGTGATGGCATTCGCCAGCCTCAACCGCCAACCGGTCGACATGGACATTGCCACCGTGGTGCTCAAGGACCTCGTTGTCGAGCGCAGCCTGCAAATCACGAGCTCGCACATCATGCAGCAGACCGCGGCGTTCTTCGCCATCACGATGGCCGACCTTTGCGGGTCTTCCCGTAGCCGCGTACTCGTCACCGCCCGGCAAATTGCGATGTATTTGTGCCGCGAGCTCACCGACTTGTCCCTGCCCAAGATCGGCCAGCAGTTCGGCAACCGCGACCACACCACGGTTATGCATGCCGACCGCAAAATCCGCACTCTCATGGCCGAGCGACGCAGCGTCTACAACCAGGTCACCGAGTTGACTGCCATCATTAAGAAGTCCAGCCAGAACTAGTAGGCCCTCGTTTTTGACGGATTGATGGCACGGTCATTTGAGACCTGGGGTGGGTACGGTTTCACAGGGCAACTCGTCTTGCCTGTGGGTAACCCACGTGATGAACCCTCAGTTATCCACATGTTTGGTGGTGGGTTGTGCATGAATTTTATGAAATGTCCGAATTTGTTTTGGATTGATCTTCTTTTCCACACCCGCACTGTTT
>CAYFKX010000064.1:0-6668 GCA_964343545.1 uncultured Bifidobacteriaceae bacterium
CTACACCGCGGAGAACAAGGACCGCCTCGAGCGTGCGCTGCGCTGCCAGGCCAAGGACGCCTGAGCTAGCTCAGCGGCCACATGACTGTGGGGCGGTTCCCTTCGGGGAGCCGCCCCACAGTTGTTTCACATCGACTCTGGATCAGAGCGAACTGGTAGACCTGTTCAGTTCCGCTAGGAGTTCTCCTGGCTCTTGCTGATAGCTGTGTACAAAGCCTCCAGTGCCGGTAGCGCCGCAGCATCTTTAGGACGGTTCGCAGCCCGCTTTGACGCGATGACATCAGCAAGTGACGCGATTGTCACGACCAGCGAGTCACCAAGATCCATTTCGCCTGCTTCCTGCAGCCAGGCTTCATAGGTCGACTTGGGACCTGCGGGCGCGAAGACGAGATCCAAGTCTCCGAAGTCTGTTGTGAGATTCAAAGACACCTGCATCTGCGCAAGGAAGTCCGCGTTCACCGACAGAGGTATGAGCTCGTCCCCGGTACGGAGCTGTGCGTTCAGTCTGCGCAGCGCAGTGGCTAATCGTTCTAGATTTGCCTCGGCGCGAGCAGCGATGACATCAATGTCATAAGTGACCACGCTGGAGCCACGAACAACCGCTGCGAACCCTCCGATGACAACGAAGTCGACTCGTTCTTCGAGGAGTACTTGACAAATCCTCCTCGGGTCCAAAGTCACAGGCGACCACGAAAACTCTCGAGCCCCTTCAGAGCGGCAACAAGCCAGTCGACCCGTTCGGCGGGCGAAAGCTTCAGTTGTGCGGAGATTTGAGCGAGGTCGACTCCGCTCTCATCAACCGAAGTTTTCAGCAGAATGCTTACTTCCTCGGGACTGAGCGTCGACATGGTCTCAGTGTAGAAGTGTTGGCCGTTCGGGGTAACCCCATGTGGATGAGTCGGGCCAGCGCGGCGGGTGCGCTGCCCGCCCTCGCCTAGAAGTGAATACCCGCAGCACCTCAGCGGACGACGATGTCGGTGCCAGGCTGGTCCTTGCGCGGCGGCACCATCACGAGGAAATAGACGGTGGCGATGATCAACGCCGGGATGCCGACGAACAGCCCGAGCACCTGAAGCAGGGACATCGGCTCGCCGCGCTCCTCACCA
Source organism: uncultured Bifidobacteriaceae bacterium (assembly GCA_964343545.1). GTDB lineage: Bacteria > Actinomycetota > Actinomycetes > S36-B12 > UBA5976 > RFTO01. The sequence continues at coordinate 1,107 of CAYFKX010000064.1, forward strand.
TCCCACTGGGTCGCCAGCGACGGTGACACCGCGCCCAGCACGCTGGAACCGGCGATGATTGAAGCAGCGAGAGCACGACGGATCATCATGGCCACACCGTACCGATGAGCGCCTGCGCGCGCTGCGATGAGGCCAACTCCTCCAGGAGTACTGCCCGACCATCCTCGTCGCACAACGGCACCCGCCAGTTCGGGTACTCCTGGTCGGTTCCCGGCTGGTTCTGCGCACGCACATCGCCGACCAGGTCGACCAGCGCCACCCCCATCATGCGCGACGGCGTGGCCTTGAGGAAGCGATGCATCGCCTCAACCCACTCAGTCTCTGTCGGCCGACCCCAATCGGCTGCCTGCAAGAACCCGCGGCCACGCAGCATCTCCTGCCAGGCGTGCCAAGCCGCGTCAAAGTCGGCTTGTTCGGCCTCTCGCGGGCGGGTGAGCAGACCAAGTTCGGCGCGGATGCGCACCGCCTCGGCGCGGATGTAGCCGCGGGTCGGCGGCAGATCGTGCACAGTCACCGAGCCGAGAACAAAGTCACGCCAGGTCTCAGGCTGGCGCGGGGTGATGCCGTCGGTCTCAAACCACGCAATGTTCGTCCCAAGCAGGCCGCGCTCACGAAGCACCCCCTGCACCCACGGCTCGACGGTGCCGAGGTCTTCGCCGATGATGACCGCCCCGGCGCGCTGTGCCTCCAACGCCAGGATGCCCAGCAGCGCCTCATGGTCGAAACGAACATAGGTGCCGGCATACGGCGGCTGGCCAGTCGGAATCCACCAGAGGCGAAACAGGCCGAGGATGTGGTCGATACGAACTCCGCCGGCGTGACGCAAGATGGTGCGCAACATGTCGCGGAAGGGCAAGAACCCTGCTTCGGCCAGGGCGTCGGGCCGCCACGGCGGCTGCGACCAGGTCTGGCCCATCTGGTTGAACGCGTCCGGTGGCGCGCCGACTTCGATGTTCTGCGCCAGGACGTCTGCCAACGCCCAGGCGTCTGCGCCGTCGGGGTGCACGCCCACAGCCAGGTCATGGATGATGCCAATGCCCATGCCCGCCGCGGCTGCTCGCGCCTGCGCTTGCTTCAACTGCTCATCGATGCACCACTGCAGCCAGCAGTGGTAGCTCACGCGCGCCGCAAGACGACTGCGTGCGGCTTCGGTCTCCGCTGAGCGCACGGCGGGTAGGTCGATCGGGTAGTCGCTGGCCGACGGGTTCACCGACTTGTCCGATGTCCACCCTTGTGCCACGCGTTCCTCAACCATGGCGCACCACAGGGCGAAGTCCTCAAGGCCCCGGCCCTGCTCAGCACGGAAATCGCCGAAGGCTGGGTCGCCGCCAGCGGCGGTAAACGCTGCAAACGCGGCAGTCAGCGCAGCATCCTTAACGGCCCACACTTCGTCCCGGTCCAGCAGCTCTGATGACTCGTTCTTGGCCTGCAGACGCGCGATGTCCGATGCCAGTGACTGCTGCTGGCTCGCAGGCACACTGCCCCAGCCGGGGACCTGCTCCACGCGCAAGTAGAACGGGCTCGGGAAGCGGCGGGTGACCGGTAGATACGGCGACGGCGCGAGTGGGCGCACCGGCGAACCGGCATGCAGTGGATTGATGAGTACCCAGTCGGCGTTGTGCGAGCCGGCCCAATCACACAGCAAGCCGAGGTCTGCGATGTCTCCTTGTGCCCACGAGTCGCGCGAGCGCATCGCGTAGACCTGCGTCATCACACCCCACGAGCGGCGCATTGAGCCATCGGAGTTTGCGAGCTTGGCGGGGACTGGAACTGCAGCTGGCACACAGACCAACGGCGCCGACGCAATGACCGCGCCGGCAGCGTCCACGGCTTCGATGACATGCCAGCCCAACGGCAGTTGCGACGGCAGTCGCACCCATGTCTCGGCGATGGTCTTGCCGTCTACTTCCATCGTCGCATCGCCACCGACCACGGGCGCGGTACCCGCATCACTGCCGTCTTCGAGCGTGACCCTGACCGAGACCGCGCGACCCTGCTCGGCATGCACCCACATATCCCGCTCACCGTCGCCGGTGCGGTCCTCGCGGGTGACGAAGACTGGCGGGATGACCCGACGCCACGCCCACAGTGCCCGCTCGGCAAGGGCCGCGGCAATTTTGGCGTCGTCGAGACTGCCGGCGGAATCCAACACATCCACCTGAAGCGCCCGCAATACTGCGACCACGGTCTGCTCTGAGACGAACCGTTGCTCCCCTGTGGCCGCGATGTAGTCCGTGGCAACTCCGAACGAGCCAGCCAATTCGGCCAGCCGGCCGGGAACCGGGGCGCTGGGATACACAATCGGGCTTTCCACGGACGCACACCTTAGAGCCCTAGGCTTGCTGTGAGTAGCCGTCACGGCACACACCGTCGGCGAATTCCGTGGGAATCGGAGGCCCAGATGGACCGCAGCGATGTCATCGATTTCCTGACCGGCACGCCGCTGCGACTGACCGGCGTGGTGCTCGGAGCATGGTTGCTGCAACTCATCCTGGCGCGCGTCATCCGCCGATTCGCCGCGACTGTTGCGAAAGTCCCGTCCATCAACTTGACCAAAGGCTCAGTGAGCCTGGACTCCACCGACACCGAGTTGGACCGGCGCACCCAGCGCGCAGCAACGGTGAGCCACCTTCTTCGCAACATCTGTGCCACGGCGGTATGGGTCACGGCTGCGCTCATCGGGCTCGACACGGTCGGTGTGGCCATCGGGCCGTTGCTCGCCAGCGCCGGCATCGTCGGGGTGGCGCTCGGGTTCGGTGCGCAAACGCTGGTGAAGGACTACCTCGCCGGCATCTTCATCGTGATCGAGAACCAATTCGGCGTCGGCGATGTGGTGGACATCGACGGCGTTACGGGGACGGTGACTGATGTCGGCTTGCGAGTGACCCGTCTGCGCGGACTCGATGGCGCTACCGTGTGGCTGCGCAATGGCGAAATCCTGCGGGTGCGTAACCGCTCTCAGGGATACAGCGTCGCAATCGTCGACATTCCCGTGGCCTACGACACAGACATGAACCTCGCGCAGCGGGTGGTTGAGGAAGCGCTGCGCAACTTCGCTTTCGACGACGGCCTCATCGAGGAGCCAACTTTTGCCGGCGTGGAATCGGTGTCAGGCGAGGCCATCTTCCTGCGCATCATCGCCCGGACCACACCGCAAGCGCTGATGCCAGTGCAGCGGGAACTGCGGCTCGCGCTGAAGAACGCTTTCGATGCCGCCAGCATTGTGGTGCCCGCACTGCCACTGGTGCGCAAGCCGGAGCCGCCGCGGTGATTTCCTCCGACTCCGCCGCCTCGATGTATGAGCGACTCGGCGGTGCGGCGTTCTTCGCCGATTTCACCCGCATGTTTTACGACGGTGTGCGCAACGACGAAGTGCTCGCGCCGATGTACCCCGACGCGGACTTTGCAGAAGCCGAACGGCGGTTGCGGATGTTCCTTGAGCAGTACTGGGGCGGACCCACGACCTACGGCGAGGAGCGCGGCCACCCACGCCTGCGGATGCGCCATGCCCCGTTCGTCATCGACCCTGATGCCCGCGATCGTTGGCTGCAGCATGCGCACCGAGCGTGGAGCACAGCGACAACGACGCACGCAGTGTCGACCGATGATGCGAAGCAGTTGTGGGAGTACCTGCAGGCATCCGCGTTCGCAATGGTGAACACCTTGCCCGCTGTGTAGCCGCTGGCAGTCCGCGAACTTGAGGTGGACGGGCCCGCAGCCGCTGGCAGTCCGCGTGCTTGAGGTGCGGGGGTGTGAACTGACTGGCAGACCGCGTGGTCGAGGCAGGCGGGACTTAGCGCAGCGCCGTCGCTTCGCGCCCCTTGTCGCCCTTGATACTGGCTCGCAGCACCTCAAAGCGCGCTCCGATGAGGACGAGCACCGCGCCAGCGGCGGCGAAGGACACCCACTTGGGGATGGAACTCTGCGGGTCCGACAGCGGCTGGAAGGCGATGATGACCGCGCACACCGTGCCGGTGAGCAGAAGACCGCCGTAGTTCATGAAGGTTCCGACCACCAGCATCAGCACTGTTGCCGCCAGGACCAGCCAGAAGCGTGTGCCGGGGGAGCTTCCGAGGCTGGCAAACGACGACGGCAGCAGCCCGACGAAAGCAGCTGGTGCCAACCACGCTGCGCTCGGAAGGTCGTCGCGAATCGATCGTGCAACCAGACCCAGCCCCAAGGTCAGGACCGCGAAGGGCAGTGTGAACTGCTCCAAACTCTCGGCGTTGGCAAGGTCAAGGGACATGCCTAGCGTGACCAGCGTGATCGGCCACGCTGGCAGGACAAGCCATGCGACCTGGTCAGCGAGTGCGATGTAGACCAACGAGATGGCGGTCACCGCCGACACTGCAATGGTCAACCAACTGCGCTGGTCTTCGGTGAGGTCGGCCCAGGCGATGTTGGCGACTACCAGCCAGGACAAGTACGCGATTGCACCGGACCCGAGGTTCGCCACCGCGCTGCGGCGTAGAAAGGTGAAGGCAACAACGCCGACCCCGAAGAGTGCGACTGATCCCCACACCGTGAGAAAGGTCAGACCAGCGGATGCCGCGAGTGCGAACGGCGCGACGAATCCCGCGATCACACGGGTGCGGCTGCTGCTCGCGAGCAGGCCAGCTGCCACGGCGAGGTGCACTGACCAGGCCAGACACGCACTCCACGCCGGCGCGAACTGAATAGAGGACAGGGCGTAGACGATTGATGTGCCGACAGCGATTGCGGCCACGATGATCTGGCCGACATGCGCTCGCTCGTAGATGCGAATTCGTCGTTGGAAAGCCAAGATGCCGATGACAGTCAAGGGGGCGGAGACCAAGGCGTTCGAAAGCCCGTGGTTGATGCTCGTCGCATCGTTCAGTGTGGTGACAAGCCAAATGGACCCCACGACTGGCGTCATTGCTGCCGAGACCAGCCCTAGGTATGTCCAGACCGCGACTTTGGAGGTTCGTGCCGCGCTAAGCAACACCACCGCTGTCGCTGCGAGAGCCGTAGTCGGGAACCAACCGTCAGGTCGCCACCAGTCGCCGTCGCTGAACGCCATGCTCAGCCAGAACAGGAAGAACCACCACGCACCAGCTGCTGCCAATGCCAACGCTGATGCTGTCGCCGACATGCGGGTGCGCAGTTTGACCGTCGCATACCCGGTCGCAACGACCAAAGCCAACTGGATGGGAATCGCCCACGCGCTTTCGATGATGACACTGAACGCGGCGATGCCCGCCACGATGAGGAACCCGCCGACAGCGAGGATGATCTGGTAGGCCGCCGGCCCATGGTGCACCGGCGCGTACTCCCCCGCCGGCGGTCGCTGGCCCGCCGCGATCATGCGGTCGAGTTCGGCCAGCCGCTGGTTCCACGCAGGGATTCCGCGCCGCAGGTAGTCAGCCTCCTGCAGGTATGCCGTCGAGCCACTGAAGCCGCAGGCACAGGATGTGTCCGCCATGCCGACTGCAATGACCAGCGGGTTCGAGCACTGCGGGCACGCGACCGTGGGCGCGTTAACCGGTTGTCGGAGGTCGTCCATGCTCGCCGTCTCCTCAAGTCCTGCGAAGCCCCACTGGC
>CAYFKX010000065.1:0-6638 GCA_964343545.1 uncultured Bifidobacteriaceae bacterium
ACGAAGTCAAATCCGGCATCAACTGCGCGCCGGGCAGCAGCTGCGAACGCGTCGATTGTGCGTTCGATGTCTGCCTGCGTCATCGCCCGCGGTTGCGCGCATCGCGGGAACGGCTCGTTCGTCGGCCCCAGCGGCACCCAGCCGCCTTCGGATGGCTCGACAAAACCAGGGCCACGAGACGGGGGGTTAGCTGATGCCTTGCGGCCGGCGTGGGCAAGTTGAATGCCAACTGCGGCTCCGTGTTCGTGCGCAAAGTCCACAACTGGTCTCAGCGCCTCAGCGTGGGCGTCAGACCACAAGCCCAGACATGCTGGAGTAATTCGCCCCTCGGGCAGGACTGCGGTGGCCTCCATCACGATCAGCCCAGCACCGCCGAGGGCGTATTGCCCGATGTGTACTTGATGCCACGACGATGCCATGCCATCGGTGCTGGAGTACATGCACATCGGCGACACCCACAACCGATTGCGCAACGTCAACCCACGCAATGTGTAGGGGCTGAACAAGTGCGACGACGTCATAGAGCAAACCTAGCCAGCGAGATCAACATCTGCGGCAGCAGTCGTGCTGCCCGGCAGGTGTCTCAGCAGCGCCTACTCGTCATACGAGATCACCGAGTGGATATCGACGCCAGGCAATTTGCTGCGGCCATTAAGGAATGTGAGCTCCACTGCGAAGGCCGCCCCCACGATGTCGGCTCCCTGGTTGCGACACAGTTCGATGGTCGCGGCAGCGGTGCCACCTGTGGCCAAGAGATCGTCGCACACCAACACCCGCATGCCAGGAGTCAACGCATCGGCATGTATCTGCAAGGTGTCTGTGCCGTACTCCAAGTCGTATGTCACTTCTGCGGTCTGCCAAGGCAGTTTCGCGGGTTTGCGCACCGGGATGAACCCTGCGTGAAGGTGATAGGCAAGCGCGGGACCGATGATGAATCCTCGTGCCTCCACGCCAACGACGGCGTCAACGCCCACATCAAGCCAACGCTCGGACATCGCATCAATCAGCTCAGTGAAACCATCAGCATCTGCCAGCAGAGTCGTGATGTCGTAGAACAAGATTCCCGGCTTGGGCCAGTCAGGAACTGTCCGGATGAGGGTGCTCAGCGCGGTCACGGTTCGTAGTCTGTCACGAACGGTCGGCTCGATGTCGGGTTGACGGCAGCGTGACTTGGTTCAGCCGCGCACGGCAAAAACATCTTCCACGTTCCGCCCTTGAGCAATGGCTCGCCTCTCGAAGCGAGTAATCGGACGGTCAGCGCGACGATGACTGCCGGCATCCAACACCCAATCCGGGTGCTGCTGCAGTTGCTCGCGAGCATCGTCGGCGTAATCAGCCCAGTCGGTCGCAATATGCAAGAACCCGCCCGTGCGAACCCTTGTTGCCAGCAAGGTCAAAACATGCGACCGGATAAACCGGCGCTTGTGATGGCGAGCCTTCGGCCAGGGGTCAGGGAAAAACAAACGCACACCGGACAGCGCCGCCTGCGGCACCGAACTGAGCAGCCATGTACGGGCGTCTGCGACCACAACGCCGATGTTCACGGCATCGACAGCAGCTGCTTCGCGACACAGGGCGCCAACGCCCGGAAGGTGCACTTCCACGCCGATGATGAAGTTTTCGGGTTCCGCCTGGCCGTAATGAAGAATTGAGTCTCCGAAACCGAACCCGATATCTGCGATGATCTCTTTGCCAGCCGCACGCTCGACAACGTCCGCCCAAGGCAGACTGCTGACATCAAATCGGGCAGCCACCTGCTCGAGGGCGTTCCTTTGAGATGGGGTAATCCGCCCACTTCGCATTTTGAAGGTTCGCACTGTGGTCAACGCGATGTCAGTGGGCTCGGACACCACGCAAGTATCGCGGGTGCGTGCGACCTAGACTCGCACGCGTGCGCCAGTACCTAAGAATCCTCCGATTGCCTGGCGCATGGTGGCTGATTCTCGGCGCATTTCCTGGACGGCTGTCATTCTCGATGGCGAATCTCGGCATCTTCTTCCATGTCGACAAAGTCACGAACTCACTCGCGTCGGCGGGTCTTGCCATCGGAGCATTCGGTCTGCTGTCCAGCATCACCGCCGCGTTCAGAGGCGGGCTCATCGACAAGTACGGGCAAACCGGGCCGCTGCTGTTCTTCGTACCCGCCTATGCAACCAGCATGATTACTCTGGCGCTGCTGAGCGACTCCACTTGGTCGTGTGTGGTGCTCGCAGGCATTGCAGGACTTTCCTGCCCACCGTTCAACATGAGCATCCGACCACTATGGCAGGAACTTGCTGGCCCAGAGTTGACCAGACCCGCCTATGCGTTCGACTCGGTACTGATGAATGTTGCCGCGCTCGCGGGGCCAGCTGTGATCACTGCCATCGCGCTGGGCACATCCACTCAGATTGGTCTGGTCTGCATCGGCGTGACGATGTTGGCAGGCGGCAGCGTCATCTTGTCGTCGCCGCAGTCGCGCAAGTGGCGTGCTGAGAGTAAAGAAGCAGACCAACCCCACCTCTTCCGTCATCGCGCCTTCCAACTCATGGCTTTTGAGGGCGCGGCCATCGGCATGCTGATGGGCATGCTCGCTGTCGCCATCCCCGCCGCCACCAAGCAGGCCAATCAGAGCCATACGACTGGCTGGATATTCAGCGCCGCGAGTGTCGGCGCAATCGTGAGCGGCATGATCGCCGGTGCGAAGTTCAAAACGTTGCCGCCACTGCGCGGCCTCATCGTCACCCAGACAGCGCTTGCACTTGTCGCATTTCTCATTCCGGTGGCACATCCAGGAATCTGGATGGCCGCGGTGATGTTCCTCAGCGGTCTCACCAACGGTCCGGCCCATGTGTTTTACATGGAAACCGTCGACGCAGTCCGCCCACCGGGAACCCAAGTGTCTGCTTTGGCCTTTTTGTGGACCATCGAAGGCTCCGTTGCCGCACTTGGCTCCGCCGCCGCGGGCAAGATGATGACCTGGACCACACCGTCCACCGTGATGGTCATCGCCGCCTCGTTTGCCGTGCTGTCGCCGCTGGCGTACATATTCGGCGCTCGTGGCGTGCTCAAGCCAGCTCTGGTGCCTGCCAACCAACTGCCGTCGGGTCGAGACCAGTCACCGCGTGCGCAAGTAGAGAGTGGGTGACCGTGGGCGGCTACTACCCCATCGCTGGTAGGCAACTGTGGGTCGAGGATCGCGCGAGTTGGACCTCGCGCGCCGGCGTATCGCCATTGCTGTTGCTTCATGGCGGGCTGGATCACAGTGCCAGCATGCTCGCGCCGCTGGACGAGACCTTGCGCAAGACCCATCGGCTGATCGCATTCGACCGAAGCGGACATGGTCGCTCCCCTGCGACCTCTGGGTGTTTCGACTACACAGACATGTCAGCGCAGGTCATTGCATTCATCGAAGAGTACGTGCGAGAGCCGGTGCACGTGGTCGGTGCCAGCGATGGCGCCAACTGCGCACTCGTTGCTGCCACGCAGCGACCTGAACTGTTCGCCACCATGGTCCTCACCGGCGCGAACTTCCATCATGACGGGTTACTCGCAGACGTATTGCCACCGCTCGACGAGGTCAGCAGCAGTTTTCCTCACAGTGAGACCGGCAGACTCTGCCCCGAAGGCCCAGAGCAAGCGGCTGCAAATGCTGCTGCAACCTGGCGCATGTGGCAGAGCAGTCCTGCGCTCGCTGTCGCTGACCTCGCCCATGTGCCGACCCCCTCGCTAGTCGTCGTTGGCGATGACGAGCCAATCAACCTGCATCACAGCGTCGACCTCTACCAGGCATTGCCGGTGGCGCAGTTCGCAGTGCTGCCCGCGTCGTCACATGCCGTGATGCAGGAGAAACCACGACTGTTCGCGCACCTCGTCAGTGAGTTCCTAGCCAATCCGACGAACCCTCATACGCTGCAACCGATTCGCAGACGCTGACAGGACTTAGCGCCCGTAGAACACACGCTCCATGACTGCACGGGCTCGCCGTCGCAGGCGCAGATGCATATCGCGCAAGTCTTCCCCCGAGTTGGCTCCCAAAGTTCGCGCCAGCGCCGTCAGTTCCAATGGCTCACGGGGGAAGCTGTCAGACGACCGTCCGCTGAGCAAGACAATTCGGTCACGCAACTGCGTGCACATGCGCCATGAAGCCACTAGTGCTGCCTCATCGCTGGCTGCCAAGGCGCCGATGTCGCGGGCCGCAGCCAAAGCGTCGCAGGTCGACGTGGTTCGAAGCGATGGGTGCTGGCCTGCCAGGCGCAGTTGCAGCAACTGCGCCGTCCACTCCACATCAGACAACCCTCCGGGTCCGAGCTTGAGGTGCATCGCGGGGTCCACGCCGCGCGGCAGGCGTTCAGATTCCACGCGAGCCTTGATCCGGCGGACCTCTCGGATTTGCGCGTCGTCAAATCCCGCGATCGGCCAACGCACCGGGTCAAACACCTGGAGCAACTGTCGGCCCAGGGCGTTGTCGCCAGCAACCACCCGAGCGCGCAACATCGCCTGCGACTCCCAGGGCGCAGACCAGCCTGCAAAGTAGGTGCGGTACGACTCGATGGTACGAATCAATGGACCATTACGACCTTCTGGACGCAGGTCGGCATCGAGGTCAATCACCGGCTCCGGTGACGGCGCGCCAAGCAGTGACCGCACTGAGGCGATGACTTCCAAAGCCGCGTTCGCTGCGGTCGGTTCCTCAACGCTCTCGGCCGGCTCATGCACGAACAGCACATCAGCATCGCTGCCGTAGCCAAGTTCGCCGCCACCGAAGCGACCGACTCCGACGATGGCAATTGTCGTGGGCAACTTCTGCCCGGCGGCTGCCTGCCAGTCAGCAATGGCCACCTCCAAGGTAGTCGCCACTGTGGCCGACATGACCTGAGTCAGCGAGTCACCCACCGCTGCGACATCCAGCAGTCCGAGCAAATCGGCACACCCAATGCGCAGCAGTTCCTTTCTGCGTACCGCGCGAATCGCGGTGACCGCGGCAGAGATGTCTCGTTGGCGTGCAGCCAAAGTCGCCATCTCGGACGCGATGTCAGTGCCATTGATCAACTGCTCATCATCGCCGAGTAGCGCCACGAAGTCAGGGCTGCGCAGCAGCAACTCGGTCAGCCAGCGACTGCTGCCGAGCACCTGGACAAGCCGTTCGGCAGTTTGCGACTCATCGCGAAGGGTCCGCAGGTACCAGTGCGTCTCACCAAGCGCTTCGCTGAGCCTTCGAAATGCCAGCAGTCCTGCGTCGGGCATTGGCGAGTCAGCCAACCACGACAGCACGACCGGTAGCAGCGCGCGCTGAATCGCGGCTCGCCGGGAAACACCCTGGGCGAGCGACTGCACGTGACGAAGTGCTGCATCGGGGTCAGCAAAGCCCAGCGCTTCAAGGCGATCTCTGGCTGCTGCAGCGCTGAGCCGCGCGACGCCGGGTTCGAGCCTGGCGTACACGTCAAGCAGGGGCCGATAGAACAACTTTTCGTGTCGCCTGCGGGCATCGATGGCCACTGAGCGCCAACGCTCCTGCAACTGCTCCGCAGGCTCTGAAGTGAACCCCAGACCGCGTCCGAGCCACCGCAAATCGCGCTCATCATCAGGCAGGGTGTGTGTGCGTTGCAGGCGACGCAGTTGCAAACGATGCTCCATGGAGCGAAGGAAGCAGTAGGTCTCCTGCAGTGCTTGCGCGTCATCACGCCCGACATAACCGCCTGCCGCAAGCGCAGCAAGACCAGCGAGCGTGCCGGGCACCCGCAGGGACTCATCGTCGCGCCCATGGACCAGCTGCAGAAGTTGCACACTGAACTCGACATCTCGCAGCCCGCCCGGACCTAACTTGAGTTCGCGTGTGGCATCTCCCTCAATTTCGCGCTCCGCACGTTGACGCAGTTGGCGCGCTTGCGCCAGATAGCCGGGGTCAGCGGCAGCACGCCACACGTACTCCGCAGTTGCATCGACAAAGCGTTGACCCAAAGCCACGTCGCCACAGACCGCTCGCGCTTTGAGTAGCGCCTGGAACTCCCACGGTTGCGCCCATCTGCCGTAGTAGTCGAGGTATGAATCCAGTGTGCGCACCAGCGCACCGCGGCGACCTTCAGGGCGCAGATTGGGGTCGACCTGCCACAGGGCTCCCTCGGTCGACGGCTCGCCGCACAGTTCAATCAGTGTCGTGGCCAGCCTTGTCGCATTGGTGATGAACTCATGCTCGTCGGCAATCGTTGTCGATTCAGCGACGAACATGACGTCGACATCGCTGACGTAGTTCAACTCGCGAGCACCGCACTTGCCGAACGCAACAACGGCCAGACCCGCGTCCGGCACCTCGAGCAGGCGACTGGCGAGCGACAGGTGGGCAGCCAACGCTGCGTCCGCAAGATCACTCAACTGCGTCCACGTGTCCTCGATTGCTTGCGTTCCCGAGACGTCACGACTGGCGATGGCAAGTAGCCAGCGCCGGTACTCGCGACGAAGGGCAGCCACTGCTTCAATTCGCGACCCCGAGATGGAGGCTGCGTGTAGCGACGTGCGTACGACAGCCGTATCCCAAGTGCCGTGGCTGCCAGCACCGGTCAGCGCTTGAGCCGCAATCGCCGCATCCTCAGGATGGCGCAGCACATGCTCCCCGAGCGCCGGGCTGGCACCGAGAACCTGGGCGAGGGCAGCGAACTGCC
>CAYFKX010000066.1:0-6586 GCA_964343545.1 uncultured Bifidobacteriaceae bacterium
CTTCCAAAACGTGCTGCCCCTCGGGCAGGTGCGCAAAGTCCGCTAGCGGCGGCTCTTCCCCGTTCTGGACGCAAGTCGTGCGTAGATGATCGAGCAGCAGGTGCGCGGCCTCGCGGGCGCTTGCGTCGCCCTCGGGTGTGATGGCGACGGCTTGGTCATGGTGCGCATTCAGCGTGTGCTGCTTTGCGGCGATGATGTCGTGCGCGTGCGGGCCTCGCCACAGCCAGTCCTGCGGCGCACACGGATGCAAACCCATGGTGATGCGAAAGTCCTTACCGTCACCGGGCCAGCGCGGTCGCGCGCTCTCGTGCTCAGCCACCGCTGACATCCGATTCGGCGGCCGCCATCGAGAATCCTTCAGCGATGTCGCGACTGTCGAGCCATCCTTCAGGCAACGTGACCGGACGCTCGGCTGTCGTACGTCCACGCGGACGTTGGCTGACCTCTTCATCGGGTGCCTGCTCATGGTCGATGCTCGCGAGCAGGTCGTCAAGCTCGGCCAACGTAGACACCTGCGCCAGCGCTGCGCGTGTGCGCGAGCCGATGGCGTATCCCTTGAGGTACCAGGCCATGTGCTTGCGCATCTCAGTGCAACCAGTGAGCTCGGCATCGAATCCTGGCCGCGGGTCGCCTGCCTGCTGGTACCCAGCCACCAGCGCATGTGTATGCGCTCGCAGCCAGTGCAGCACCACACCTAGGGGCGGGTCAGTCGGGACGCGCTCGCCGGCAAGACCAGCGGCAATCTGGCCAAACAGCCAAGGCCGCCCCAAGCAGCCGCGGCCGACCACAACGCCTGCGCACTCGGTCTGCTCGACCATCCGCACAGCGTCGGCGGCCGTCCAGATGTCACCGTTGCCGAGCACCGGCACACCATGCGGCTGCAGCAACTGCACCAGGTGTGCGATGGGGTGCCAATCGGCAGTGCCGCCGTAGAGCTGGCTGGCCGTGCGCCCATGCAACGCGACCCAGGCCACGCCTTCCTCAGCGGCGGCAAGGCCCGCGTCTACATAAGTGATGTGCTCGTCGTCCAGACCCACGCGCATCTTGACCGTCACTGGCATCCGGGTGCCGTTGGCTTTCACCGCATTGCGCACCGCGGCCGCCACAAGTGCGCGGAAAAGCGGCGTCTTCCACGGCAGTGCCGCGCCACCGCCTTTGCGTGTCACCTTCGGCACCGGGCAGCCGAAGTTGATGTCGATGTGGTCAGCGAGATCCTCGGCAGCAATCATCGCCACGGCCTCACCCATAACTGCCGGGTCGACGCCGAATATCTGCAGTGAGCGGTAGGACTCCTCGTCGCCGAACCGCACCATGCGCAGTGTCTTCGGATGGCGCTCAACGAGCCCGCGCGACGTGATCATCTCGCTGACATAGCGAGCCGCGCCGAAGCCTGGCGCAATCTGCGCCGAGGCCTGACGGCAGACAGTACGAAACGCAGCGTTGGTGATGCCGGCCATCGGCGCGAGCACCACCATGGGACTAGCCGTGGCTGTTGCCATCAGTGAGCAGGCCTTGACGTCGCGCCGTCGTCAGCAGCCGATGAGACGTGATGCGAGGTAGGACTCCACCTGGTCCAGCGACACCCGCTCTTGCGCCATGGTGTCGCGCTCGCGCACGGTGACTGCGTTGTCTTCCAGGGTGTCGAAGTCCACAGTGATACAGAAGGGCGTGCCAATCTCATCTTGACGGCGGTACCGGCGACCGATCGCACCAGCGTCGTCGAAGTCCACCACCCAATGTTTGCGCAGCGCCGTCGCAAGGTCGCGTGCCTTCGGCGAAAGGTCGGCGTTGCGCGACAGCGGCAGCACCGCAGCCTTCACCGGAGCCAAACGCCGGTCGAATCGCATGACCACGCGAGTGTCCTCACCGCCCTTGGTGTTCGGCGCGGTGTCTTCGTGGTAGGCGTCGAGCAAGAACGCGAACATGGCCCGGGTCAGACCAGCTGCGGGCTCGATGACATACGGCACCCAGCGCTCGTTCTTGTCTTGGTCGAAGTACGACAGGTCCACACCGGATTCCTTGGAGTGCGTGCTCAGGTCGTAGTCCGTGCGGTTGGCGATTCCTTCGAGCTCGGCGAACTCCGAGCCACCGAAGTTGAAGCGGTACTCAATGTCGACGGTGCGCTTGGAGTAGTGCGACAACTTTTCCTTCGGGTGCTCGTAGAAGCGCATGTTGTCGGGGTTCAGCCCGAGGTCGACATACCAGTCCCAACGGGTCTTCAGCCAATACTCATGCCACTGCTCGTCGCTGCCCGGCTCGACAAAAAACTCCATCTCCATCTGCTCGAACTCGCGGGTACGGAAGATGAAGTTGCCTGGGGTGATCTCGTTGCGGAAGGACTTGCCCACCTGCGCAATGCCGAACGGCGGCTTCTTGCGCGCTGTCAGCGCCACATTTGCGAAGTTAACGAAGATGCCTTGCGCGGTCTCAGGGCGCAGGTAGTGCATCGACGAGTCGTCTTGCACCGGCCCGAGATGCGTGGTGAGCAAGCCGTTGAACATCCGCGGCTCGGTCCACTGCCCTTTGACGCCGCAGTTGGGGCACGGCACATCAGCGAGTTGGGCATCGGCCTTGCCCTTGCGCTCGGCGTACTCCTCGATGAGGTGGTCTTCTCGGAAGCGCTTGTGGCAGCCCAGGCACTCCACCAGCGGGTCGACGAACGCCTCCACGTGGCCCGATGCCCGCCAGACTGCTGGCGACAAGATGACGGCGGAGTCCAGGCCGACGATGTCCTCACGGGACTGCACCATCGCCTTCCACCACGCGCGGCGGATGTTCTCCTTCAACTCCACGCCCAGCGGGCCGTAGTCCCAGGCCGAGCGGGTGCCGCCGTAGATCTCCGAGCACGGGTAGACGAAGCCCCGCCGTTTAGAGAGGCTGACGATGCTGTCGACCGTTGAGTTCTTGGCTGCCATAGCCGAAGGCTACCGAGGGGCTGGCGTTGATCAGGCAGGTCAGGTACGCGGGTCAAGCATGCCGACCGCGGTCTCTTCGTCCAGCGGCTCGAAGATGCGGTAGTGCCAGCTCAGTGAGCGGCGCACCATGGGGCGCAGTACTGCGACAACCTCGTCATACAGCGGCACCAAGCCGGCGCTCACATCGCGCGGACAGATGGGCACGGCGAGCATCAACCGCGAGCACAGCGGCCGAAGCGTGGACCCAACCACTCGAGTGACCGTGCCGGTTTCGACCGCGTCATCGACGACCACAACGGTCTTACCAGCGAGCGCTTCGTCGAGGTCGTCACGTTGCTCAACCACGGGGTCAACCCGGCCGGACCCATCCGGCGCCATCGGGCGATAGACGACCAGTGGGATGACGGGCGCGCCGAGCTCTGCGGCAAGCGCCTTCGCAGCGGGCACGCCGTTAGGCACGATGGCGATGATGACAACATCGGATGCGGGCGTGTCTGCGATGGCGGCTTGCACGTACGGGACGAGCTTGCGCCCGCCATCGGCGAGGTCAGCGAACTCCTGCATTGCTATCTCTCCACGGGTGGCTGAGGGACCTGGCCGAGGCGGACCTCGGCGGCATCAGGTGCGAGGTCTGACACTAGCCGTTCCACACCGGCGTCGGCTGCACCCCTGACCAAGACTTCATAGGTCGTGGCTCCGGCGTCGGCATCTGCGAGCAGTGGCCAGAGCACGGGGCGAATATCCGCCGCAGACAGCGCTCGACGCAGGTCGCCGGCAGTCTGGAACTCCGCTGCCAGCAGATACTCCCCTGGCTCATCAGGACTTCGACCGATCCAGCCCCGCAGGAACCCTGGTCTGGCCTGCAACAGCACCAGGGACTGCTCGGCTCGGTCCAACCAGGTGGGCTCGTCGAATTCCAGCGCAGACCCCTCGGCCAGTCCTGGGGTGCCCGCCGGACGCAACCTCACACTCAGCAGCATCCTGCTCACGCCTTCCCGAAGCGGCGCTCACGGGAGGCGTACTCCTGGACAGCGGCCCACAGGTGTCGGCGGTCGAAGTCCGGCCACAGCGTGGGCGAGAAGACCATCTCGGCGTACGCCGCCTGCCACAGCAGGAAGTTGCTCGCGCGCTGCTCACCCGATGAGCGGATAAACAAGTCCACATCGGGCATGTCTGGACGGTCCAAGTGCGCCGCAATGGTGCGTTCAGTGATGCGCGCTGGGTCCATTTCCCCAGCAGCCACCTTCTGACTGATGCGAGTGACCGCGTCGGCAATCTCTGCCCGTCCGCCGTGGTTCACACACATCGCCAGCGTCATACGAGTGTTGCGTTTGGTCAGTTGCTCGGCTTCGCGCAACTCTTCAATGACTGACTTCCACAACCGCGGCTCACGCCCAACCCACACCACTCTCACGCCGAGGTCGTTCATTTCGTCGCGGCGCCGTCGGATGACTTCGCGATTGAACTGCATGAGGAAGCGGACTTCAGCAGGGCTTCGTCGCCAGTTCTCCGTCGAGAAAGCGAACGCGCTCAGCCATTGCACACCGAGCTCGAGGCAGCCGTAGACGCAGTCCAACAAACTCGCCTCACCGGCCTCGTGCCCGGCAGTGCGTGGCAGACCACGTGCTTGCGCCCAGCGGCCGTTGCCGTCCATTACTACCGCGATGTGGGCGGGTACCCGATCGGCCGGAATCTTCGGCACCTTCGCACCCGAGGGGTGCGTCGGCACACTCACCCACTGTCGACGGCTCATGACACTTCACGCACCGGCTCATAGCGCGGCAGCGGCCGATCGACCATCGGTAACGAGCGCAAGGAGCGCTCCAAGTTCCACTGCAGGTGGGCTGCCACCAGACCACTCGTGGCCTCGCGATGGCGCGGGTCGATCGCCTCCGCGATCACCCAGTCCCCTGCGAGCAGCGCGGACATCAACGTCAACGCCTCCGGCGCTGGGCTGGCCGCACCAGGCTCGCGACAGTCAACACACATCACACCGCCGGACTGCACATGGAACCACCCGTGCGGGCCCGGCTCGCCGCAACCGACGCAATCGACCAGCGCCGGCGCGTAGCCAGCGAGTGCGCTGGCGCGCAGTAGATAGGAATCCAGGATGAGTGATGAGTCACGGGCGGCACTGGCCAGGGCATTCAATCCCCCAAGCAGCAGTTGGTACTGCGCCACAGCCGGCTCGCGGTCCTCGCTCACCAATCGGTCGGCGGCTTCAAGCATCGCCTGGCCCGCAGTCCACGCGGGCCAATGTGCGGTCAACACCGACCCGTAGGCATGGAGGCACTCGACCTGCGTCACCACATCCAAACTGCGGCCCACGTGGCACTGCACATCGACATGCGAGAAAGGTTCGAGGCGGGCACCGAAGCGACTCTTAGTGCGACGGACCCCTTTGGCGACGGTACGGACTTTGCCCCGCCCGCGGGTGAGGATGGTGATGATGCGGTCAGCCTCACCGAGACGGTGGGTGCGCAACACGACCCCTTCATCGCGGTATGTAGGCATGCCCCCATTGTCGTCAAGGGGGTACCGTCAGCGTCCATGACACTCCCACCTTCGTCGGGCTCAGCCTCCGAACCCCCGCGCTCAACCCCGGCCGGCGAAGAGGCGGGCGTGACCGTACGAGTCAGCCCAACGCAGGTACGACGCGCGACCATCACCGTGCTGACTCTCGTCGTCGCACTGCAAGCCGCCCACTGGGCGTTCAACGCCATCGACGGCTTCCTTGTCACTTTGCTGGTGGCCTGGCTCATCGCCATCGCACTGGAGCCCGGCATTGGTTGGCTGATGCGCCGCAAGCTGCGTCGTGGGCAGGCCGCGGGCATCATGCTCGCCGCCCTCATCCTTGGCGTGGTCGGTTTTTTCGCCGCCTTCGGTGGCCTGTTGTTCGGACAGTTGAAACAGTTTGCGACGTCGCTGCCGTCGGTAGCCACCGACCTGCTGGCCTGGGTGAATCAGACATTCGACCTAGACCTCGACATCGCCACCTTGTTGTCCAAGATTGACATCAATTCCGTAGCCAACAACCTCAGCGGAGTCGCTGGCGGGTTGCTGGGCATCGTCAGTTCTGCACTCGGGGCGTTGTTCGCGATGTTCACCCTGCTGTTCTTCGTCTACTACTTCGCCGCCGACGGTCCCAAAATTCGCCGTGCGGTGTGCTCGCTGCTGCCGCAACGGCAGCAGCAACTGTTCATCAAGGTGTGGGACACCAGTGTCGAGAAGACCGGCGCCTTCGTGGTCTCGCGCATCATCATGGCGCTGCTGTCTGGGGTCTACCACGCTGCGTTGTTCGCGTTCATCGGCGTGCCCTACTGGTTCCCACTGGGGCTGTTCACCGGACTGACCAGCCAGTTCATCCCCAGCGTCGGTACCTACATCGGCATCGGCCTGCCCATCCTTGTGGCCGTGGCACACCACCCACTCGATGCGGTCTGGATTGTGGTCGGCGCGACCGTCTACCAGCAATTGGAAAACCTGTTCATCGGACCTCGCCTCGGACGCATGACGATGAACATCCATCCAGCGGTGGCACTGGCCTCGGTCTTCGTCGGTGCGGCGCTGCTCGGACCGACCGGCGCAGTGATCTCAGTTCCCGTGGCCGCAGCAATCATCTCCGTGGCACAGGCCTACGCACACCGCTACGAACTCATCGACGGTGTTGA
>CAYFKX010000067.1:0-6541 GCA_964343545.1 uncultured Bifidobacteriaceae bacterium
GCGTCAGATAGTCGCTGTCCGCAGGCCTGGCCACACCCGAATCCTAGGAACCGACATATGCAGTCATCCCCGGATCGGTTCGGACGAGGGGCCCCTGCCGGTTTTTGCCAAGGCGAATCACCGGAGAGGTCCTGAGTCATCGAAGGGCTTGACGCGCTGTCGTAGCCACCGCCTAGTATCAACCATTATTCGAACAAATGTTCGAATAATGGTTGGGGCGGGGCAGAAAAGGGGATCGCCATGGGCGAACGCGTGGTCGGTGGACACACGTGGGCGGAGCCTGCTGCTCACTCTGGTGCCGCAGAGCAGTTACTACGCAGGGGCGAGCCAGCTGCTTTGGTGGATGTTCAGTATCGCTACGACTCTGTGCGCGGGGAGTCTGTGCCGACTGCTTTCTCTCGGCCGCCCCAGTGGTATCAGGTGCATCCTCGGGCGTATCGCGTCCTCGAAGTCGTGGGTATCTGGCGGATTCCACTGCCTTGGTGGCAGCACAGCATTGACACGAGTGTTCAGCGAAGTGCGGACATAGGGCTCGACAGTCATCGCATCGACACGGTTGAAGAGACATCTACGGACGCGATGCGGCCACAGTCGTCCTTGTTGCTCCCAGCAACTCGAATCATCTGGCGTCTCATGGTGCAACGACGTCACTCAACGCCACCTCGAAGGCCGGTGCCTGCGGGGCTATGTGAGGTGGCATGCGACCCGAATGGGCAGTGGTGGTTCTTGCGTGCTTATAGCTGAGCGTCGCACAGCAGAGCCGGCACTCAGTGCGGGCAACGCGTGCAAGAAGTGGGAATACGAAAGTTAACGAAGTCAACGAAATGAAGGAGGCAGTCATGGATGACGTTTCTATGACTCGGGGTGTGCCAGGAATTGCTCTTGAGTTCTTTCAGTCGGCACAACACATGGTCGAGCACGCTGGCACTATGAGCGATGTCAATCTGCGGTACTCGCTCGCACACCGTGCTGCACTGAGAACTGCCGCTGGCGTGTTGGCTGTGCGTGCGACAAAAGCAGCTGCCACTGCTCGTGCTCGTGCACGACAGTCGCGACCGCAGAGCGCATGGGTTCTACTACGCAAAGTCGCCCCAGAGATGGGCGAGTGGGCGGATTACTTCGCAACCCACGCTCCCATTCGGGAGGCTGCTGAGGCTGGGTCCTCCATGATCACCCCACGAATGGCTGATGACGCTATCCGAGATGCGGTCGCCTTCTTGCGCGATGCCCTCATCGTGGTGCGTGGGCAAGGCCGGATCGCCGGTGACGATACCGTCACGATGCGCGCTGGCTGACATGTCTGGTGTCCCGATCGTGCATCTGCGAACGGCGTCGATGCACTCTATGAAGTACGCCGTGCCGCGGGTTGAGGAGTTGGCTCATGCGGCTGCAGCCGCAGGCCAGCCCGCGATTGCACTCGTAGATCGAGACAACATCAGCGGCGCAGTTCAGTTTGTGCGAGCTTGTGAAGCAGTGGGAATCGCGCCGATTCTCGGAGTTGATCTGGCAGTGCGGTCAGCCTCATCGGTTCTGCGTCGACCCGCCCCAGTTAAAGGGGGTCGTAGTGTCGTGGAGTCTGCAGCGAGAGTTGCTGTTCTTGCATACGGCGAGAGCGGTTGGTCGGCGTTGTGCCGGCTTGTCAGCCGGGCACATGCCCGAGTGTCACCTGATTCACCTGTGGGTACCGAGCAGTGCGCCGTCACCGTAGACGACATTGTGGAGTGCTCGCCGGGCTTGGTCGTGATGTTAGGACCACAGTCGGAAATTGCCGTCCATGTTGCTCGTCGGCGTCCTGACCTCGCACGGCACGCCCTGCAACCGTGGTTGGCGTTGCCGGCCGGTGATGTGCTCATCGAAGTGGTGAGTCACCGCACTGCGCCTGTCGGTCAGTCATCGCACAGACAACCGGACTACTCCACAGCGGCCGCACGTCGCCTACTTGCATTTGCACATGCTGTTCAAATCCCCGTCGTCATGAGCAATGCGGTGCGCTACATCGAGCCGCGCGATGAGGCGGTCGCCGATGTTCTCGATGCTGTACGAACCCTCACCACTATTGAGCAGGCACCGCGCACTGGTCACGGCGCACACTTTCTTGATTCGCAGCAGATGCGGTTGCGCGCACATGAGATTTGCGCGGAATCTGGAATCGATGCGTCACAACTTCTACGCACTACGGCCAGGACTGCATATCGCTGTCGACTCAGTAGCAAGCACCTCGGCTTGGGTACGCCACGAGTCCCGGAGGTCTTCGGCATCCGAGCCCAAGCAACACTCGAGCAGCGCTGTTGGCAAGGGATGGCTGACTATGAGCGCACAATCGCCAGTGTCCGGGTCGGGCATGGAATCGAGAAACCGAGCCTAGAGATGGCCCGCCACCGACTCGTGGACGAACTAGCCATCATCAGGTCCTGCGGTTTCGCTGGGTATTTCCTCACTGTCGCGGACATCGTCGATCTCATCAAAAGGTCGGGGATTCGGGTGAGTGCGCGGGGGTCAGGAGCTGGCAGCCTGGTCAACCACATACTCGGCGTGTCAGCTGTGAACCCGTTGCAGCACGGCCTAGTAATGGAGCGGTTCCTGTCTGCATTGCGCACTGGTCTGCCGGACATCGACATCGATGTGGAATCGGCGCGACGACTTGAGGTGTACGACCTCATCTTCACGCGGTTCGGAACTGAGCGCACTGCATGTGTCTCGATGACCGACACCTACCGCGTGCGACATGCGATTCGCGATGTGGGACGTGCCCTTGGGCTTGCCTCGGGGGAGGTCGCTGCGCTGGCAACCTCTTTCCCACACATTCGGGCACGCGATATCCGAGCCGCAGTGCGGGACCTGCCAGAACTGCGCGACTCATCGTTCATAAATCTCTTGCGAAGCCCGCAGTGGCAGATGTTGGTGGAGTGTGTGGAGCGTCTTGATGGGCTACCGCGCCATCGGGCGATGCATCCATGCGGAATCATCTTGTCTGATACGAGTTTGCTTGAGCGAACAGCTGTTGAACCGTCGCGACAGGGGTATCCGATGTCGCAGTTTGACAAAGACGATGTCGAGCAGATGGGGTTCCTCAAGCTTGATGTGCTCGGGGTGCGAATGCAGTCGGCATTAGCGCACGCGGTCGCCGAGGTAGACCGAGTCAGCGGTGTGCAGATTGACCTTGAGCGCATCCCGCATGACGACAAGGAGACATTCGACCTCATTGCCTCGACGCGGACTCTTGGCTGTTTCCAGATTGAGTCCCCGGGGCAGCGGGAGCTCGTAGGCAAGTTCTCTCCTGAGACTTTCGATGACCTCATCATCGATATCTCCTTGTTTAGGCCTGGACCGGTCAAAAGTGACATGGTCACACCATTTCTGAATGCACGCCACGGCTACCAGATGCCGGACTACATACATGAGAGCTTGCGACCGATACTCGCGCAGACATATGGCGTGGTGGCGTTCCACGAGCAGGTGATTCGCATCATTGATGTGATGACTGGATGCGGCCTGGCACATGCAGACGAGGTTCGGCGGGCACTTGGGTCGGTTCAGGGGCAAGACTCACTGCGGCAGTGGTTCTACCGCTGTGCACAGAAACGTGCGTATGGGCTCGTAGTGATTGAACGGGTCTGGGACGTGCTGCGAGCCTTCGCCTCATTCGGTTTCTGCAAAGCGCACGCCGCAGCATTCGCTGTCCCCACCTACCAATCGGCGTGGCTGAAGCGCCATCACCCAGCGGCCTTCTTCGCTGGTGTTCTGACCTACGACCCGGGGATGTACCCAAAGCGACTGATTCTTGATGATGCTCGTCATTTCGGTGTTGCGATTCTGCCGGTGGATATCAACGAGTCTGATGCTGTCTACCGGGTAGATGTGGGACCACGCGGCAATGCTGCAATCCGACTGCCATTAAGCGAAGTAGCAGGAATCAGTGAGGCGGAGGTTCAGGCCGCCATCGCCCAGCGGCCGTACCACTCTGTGCTCGATGTGGTGTATCGCTCAGGTCTCTCACGGCCGGTTGTGGAGTCATTAATCGAAGTGGGGGCATGTGATGTCATGCATGGCATCACGCAGACCGGATTGCAAGCGCGTGAGACAGTCGTGAGCCGGCGCGACCTCCTCATTGAGGTGGCGCGCCACCGCCGAGGGCGACGACATCAGCACGTGCACGCGGATACTTTGTTCTCAGCAGCGACAACGGATATGACGTCAGCCCCACGCTCGTATGGCTTACCTGAGATGGGGGTGCAAGAGCGAGTTGCGCGCGAGTTAGCCATCTTGTCGATGGATGTGAGTGAGCACGCGCTATCCGCTCACATTCCATTCTTGCGTGAGTTGAAAGCCACGCGCTCCTCGCATCTGTTGCGTTGTCGTTCGCAGCAGGAGGTCGTCGTCGCCGGAATCAAGGTGGCAATCCAGACCCCGCCGGTGCGTTCGGGTAGGAGAGTCGTTTTCGTGACATTGGATGACGGTGCTGGTCCTGTCGACATTACATTCTTCGAGGATGTGCAGGAGGAGTTCGCGAGCACCCTCTTCACATCGTGGCTGCTACTTGTGCGCGGGCATGTTCGTCGGACTGGGGCTCGGGGGTTATCCGTGCGAGCCACAGGATGCTGGGATCTAGTAGCAGTGGAATCGGTCTGGCGCTCATCGGGAGTGGATGCTGCACGCTGCCTCATGGACGGGACTTTTGGTGCCCGGCGCGACGCTGAAGCAGTGGCAGACGTATCCCTAGAAGCATCCACTGATATGTCGACTCCTCCAACGAGTATTTCGGCATCGACGGCGGTATCGACGGTGACACAAGGCCGTGCTGCCAGCCGCTCAGTTCGCCCAGTCCTGGTGCATCCCAGTGGTTTCCGGCAGTCGCCTTATGCCGACATCCGCCCGGCAGGTATGAATCCGGCACGTCAACACATCATCGGGCAAACAGGTCGGGATGGCTAGGGTCGGTGGGGATGTCTGAGTCTGATGATGCCGCACAGAGCGGACTGCGCCCTGGCAACGTTCACGCTGACGATGTTGGAGCCAGTCCGCAGCGTGAGCATGCTGACTGCCACATCCTGCACGTCGACATGGATGCGTTTTATGCATCGGTTGCGGTCAGGGACAAGCCAGCGCTGCGAGGTAAGCCAGTAATCGTCGGTCACGGGGGCGGGCGTGGCGTGGTTCTCTCGGCGACATATGAAGCCCGCGCACTCGGAGTGCGCTCGGCCATGCCGGTGTCCGCAGCTCTGCGTTTGGCTCCACGAGCCACCTTGGTGGAGCCAGAGCATCACCGCTACGCAGAAGTGTCTGCTGCGGTGATGGCCATCTTCCGCGATGTCACACCCCAGGTGGAGCCGTTGAGCCTGGATGAGGCTTTCCTCGACGTGGCCGGCGCATACCGTCTGTTCGGGGGACCGGTCGAGATAGCTCGAGCCATTCGAGCTCGAGTCAGTGCCGATGTAGGGATCACTTGCTCGGTCGGCATCTCAGTCAACAAACTCATCGCCAAACTGGCATCGGATTCCTGCAAGCCAGATGGACTGCTTGTCGTCCCACAGGTGGGTGTCCTCGATTTCCTTCACCCCTTGCCGGTGCGCCGGCTCTGGGGTGTTGGAGAGACAACTGCCACCTCGCTCGCACGCGTGGGGCTGTCGACGATCGGGGAACTAGCGCACATGTCCGTGGACACCCTGCGACATGTGGTGGGCGAAACCGCTGCTCAGCAACTAGTTGAACTTGCCTGGGGTCGTGACGCGCGCGAAGTAACCCCCGATGAGCCAGAAAAGAGTGTGGGTGCAGAGGTCACGTTTGCCCGCGACACCTCCGATACCGAGCAACTCAAAGCAGAGCTGCTGCGGTTGAGTGATCGCGTTGCGCGGCGGCTGCGCGCAGCGGGCCTGCGTGGGCGCACGGTCACGCTCAAGGTGCGGTTCGAAGACTTCACGACAATCACGCGTTCCCGGACGTTAGTTGATGCCACCGATGTTGGTCATCAGGTGTGCGCAGTCGCCCATCAACTCTTCGATGCCCTGAATCTGCAACGTGCGCGGGTTCGACTTGTCGGCGTGCGGGTCACTGGCCTGGCCCCTGCCGACCAAGGCGCGTCGCAGGAGGCGCTGTTCGCAGATTCCATGGACGACTGGTCAGCGGTAGAACGTGTCACCGACCAGGCGTTGCAGCGGTTCGGTGATGATGCAATTAGGCCAGCCCGGTTGCTGTCAGAGCCACTGCCATCCACCCAAGTGAACCCTTCGCGACCTCCGAGTGAGTGACCGGTTGGGCGGGGTGGCAATTCCACGAACAGGTGTTTATCCTTGGATGACACAAACTGTGGGAGGTGAGCGCGATGCCGTTGTCGGAGCATGAGCAACGACTACTTGAGCAGATGGAACGCGCCTTCTACGAAGAGGACCCGCAATTCGCGTCGGCCATGGAGAGCCCTCGTCTTCCAGTCGGGCGGCGCACGGCTTTGGCAGGAGTTGCCATCGTCGCCGGCCTGGCCGCGATTATCGCAGGTTTGGGGACGCAGCAGCCGATTATTGGTGTCGTCGGCTTCATGGCGCTGGTG
>CAYFKX010000068.1:0-6367 GCA_964343545.1 uncultured Bifidobacteriaceae bacterium
ACCGTTCGATTGGGTTCCAGTAGGACATCACGCACGCTGCCGCTCCTTCGGCAGCAGCGGCGGCAGCCACGTCAATCGCATCGGTCAAGGTAGTGCCGCCGGCTAGTGCGATGTCGGCGGCGCGTTGGATTACGGGTCCATCCATCACTGGGTCGCTATACGGCATGCCCACCTCAATGATGTCCGCGCCGCTGCGCACCATCTGACGCACCAAGTCAATGGACTCGGCACGCGTCGGATAACCCGCGGGTAAGTACGCAATCAGCGCTGCCCGGCCCTGCTCGCGTGCTGTCCGGAAAGCATCGGCCAGACGCACCTTTGCCGTCATGAGCCGTCACCAGCTAAGCCAAACCAGCGACTAGCTGTGTCCATGTCCTTGTCACCACGGCCCGACAAGTTCACAACAATGATTGCATCTGGACCAAGTTCGCGACCGAGTTCGCAGACACCGTGCAACGCGTGCGCCGTTTCGATTGCCGGGATGATTCCTTCGGTGCGCGACAGCAGTGCCATGGCAGCCATCGCCTGCGCATCGGTCACCGGGTGGTACTCAGCACGTTTGACATCGGCGAGGAACGCGTGCTCCGGGCCAACGCCCGGGTAGTCCAAGCCAGCACTGATGGAGTGAGACTCTCGAGTTTGCCCATGGTCGTCTTGCAACACGTAGGTGCGCGCCCCGTGGAGCACCCCAGGCGAACCCCCGCTGATCGTTGCCGCATGCCGACCTGTGTCAATGCCATCCCCAGCGGCCTCGTAGCCGTGCAGTGCGACCTGATGGTCGTCGAGGAACGCGTGGAAGATGCCGATCGCGTTACTGCCACCGCCGACACACGCTGCGACAGCATCAGGTAGGCGTCCGTACTGCGCGAGTACTTGCTCCCGGGTCTCTCGACCGATGATGGCGTGAAAATCGCGGACCACCTTGGGAAACGGCGCGGGCCCAGCGACCGTGCCAAGTAGATAGTGGGTGTTCGCGACATTGGTCACCCAATCCCGCATCGCCTCGTTGATTGCGTCCTTCAGGGTGCGGCTGCCACTGAGCACCGGCACCACAGTGGCGCCGAGCAGGCGCATCCGAGCGACGTTGAGCGCTTGCCTGCGCGTGTCCTCTTCACCCATGTAGATGACGCAGTCCATGCCGAGTAACGCCGCGACTGTCGCGGTGGCGACACCATGTTGACCAGCACCAGTCTCGGCGATGAGTCGACTCTTGCCCATCCTTCGTGCAAGCAAACCTTGACCAATGACGTTGTTGATCTTGTGCGAACCTGTGTGGTTGAGGTCTTCGCGCTTGAGCAAGATTGTGGCCCCACCCGCGTGCTCAGCAAATCGTCGCGCCACAGTAAGCGGACTTGGGCGGCCAACGTAGTCGCTGAATAGTCGATGCAGTTCGCGCTGGAACTGAGTATCAACAACTGCGGCCTGGTACGCGCTGTCCAACTCGTCAAGCGCTGCGGTCAGGGCTTCAGGGACAAAGCGACCGCCGTAGTCACCGAAATGGCCACGTGAATCCGGGTAGGCGCTCAAGGTTTTTTCGCCGAGGTGCTCACTGTCTGGCGCGGTCATCTGTGCCTCCTGCACCTCGAAGCTCAATAATCAGCGCCGCTGGATTGGCTGCTTGGACCAGAGCCTGCCCGACCAGCACTGCGTTCGCTCCCTGAGCAGCTACGACTGCCGCATCGGCCGCGCAGGTGATACCCGACTCGGCGACCAGCACCTCAGCTTGCGCCAGACTGTCAGCCAACCGGCCGAAGACATGCGGGTCGACCTGCAGGGTTGCGAGATTTCGGGCATTGACGCCGACCACTCGGGCGCCACAAGCCAGCGCCCGTTGTGCCTCGGTCTCGTCATGGACTTCCACAAGTGCGGTCATGCCCCACTGTTCAACTTCGACAAGCAGCGCTGAGAGTTGTTCGTCGGTGAGCGCAGCCACAATCAGGAGTACGGCATCCGCACCTGCCGCCCGCGCCTGGGCTACTTGGTAGCGGTCGACGATGAAGTCTTTACGCAGTACCGCAGCAGTCACCGACGCGCGCACTGCGACCAAGTCAGCCATGCTGCCGGCAAATCGGTGCGGTTCGGTGAGCACGCTGATCATGGCAGCACCTGCCTGCGCGTAGACATCGGCTAAGGCAGCAGGATCGGGGATGTCAGCTAGCCGCCCAACACTGGGGCTGGAACGCTTCACTTCGGCGATCACGGCGAGCCCAGGCCCGCTCAGGGCGTGGACAACATCGAGTGCTGGTCGGCGCGCGGTCTCCTGGATCGCCTGCTCGACCACGGTCTCGTGGGACGCTCGCGCCTTTAGGTCAAGCAGGTCCGAGCGCGTCTTTGCGACGATTTCATCGAGCACGCTCATAGCTGAGTCACCCCGCCGAATCAGCGCGCTTCTGCCCGTATCCAGCCGACGCCATCACCTTGCCGACGACGGCGGCGACCGGGCAAAGCGCCAAGCCGAGCCAGAACCACAGCGGCTCGGCCGCGATCAGAGCTATGCCGCTGATAGTGCAGCCAATGAGCGCGATGATGACCGCAGTCCATGCGGCGGGAGTGGAACCGTGGTCATCCTTGTGAGCCGTCATCTCACTGCCTCCACATCGCGAGTTTTTTCACCCTCTGATTCACCGTCGCCGCCATGGCCAACCTCCCAGAGATCGACTATGCGATGCGACGGTACTGCCCTGATTGTAGGGGCGTGAACTCAGGTCAGCTTCCCGTGCAGCAGGCGATGCGACTCACCCGTGCGCACGACCACTCTGGCGACCCATGTGGCGATGGCACATCAGGTCGGGTCTTCACCGCGGTCAAGTGCCCGCCACAGATCGTGCGCATCGCCCGTGCTCGAGGAGTCGTTGACCTGAGCAGTACCCGTTGCCGGAGGCACGGCGCGCTCGTACCGACGCGACCAGGTAGGTCGCGCGCCCCGTGCAGTGAACCCCACAATCGACACAGCCAGCAGAGCGAGCGCACCGGCACCCGCAACCATGAGTGCTGCTGCATTGACCGTGACTTCGGCGCGAGCACCAAACGAGTCGGCGAGTGCATCTCGGCGGGCAGGGTTCATGAGGGCCGCGATCTGGCCCGCGCAGCTTGCTGCCATCACGGCTACTGCAAGCATCGCCACCCGCAACACTCGCTCGCTTAACGTGAGCAACGCGATGACGGATGCCCCACCAAGAAGCGCAGTGCCAGGCTGCAGGGGGGCAACCCGATCAGCGGACAAAGTCAGGTCCGCGGTCAATCCAGCTGCGTCGCCGGAGACTCGCAACCACGGCATTGACGAAGCCCACCAGTTGAGAGCCGAGGCGACAGCCGCGAGAGCGACGCTGACCCCAATTGTTCGCCTGTGCGCAGCGCCTGCCATGGCAGCCATCGTGCCACGTGAGCAGGTTGCGCCTATCGTGACTGCCATGGCTGAACTGACGATGTCCACGGTTGCCCAATCCGAGAGACGTCTGCTCTGTGCTCTCCTTCGCGAGCGCGGTCCTTCGGCGCCGACCTTGTGCGCCGGATGGACCACTCGGGATCTTGCAGCGCACCTGTTCGTCCGCGAGCGGGAACCGCTGGCGGCTGGCGGACTGGTACTGCCACCGCTGAAGCCTGTGCTGCAGTCGCGCATGACCGCGGCCGCTGCGAAGCCGTGGGAGGAATTGGTTGCTGCGCTCGAGCAGGGGCCACCGGCACCCATGCGCTGGATTGATGGCTCAGCGAACCTGGTCGAGTTCGTCGTCCATCGTGAAGACGTGCGTCGCGCTGGCGCGCACTCACATTCGGAGACGGCCGAAGATCGCGATGAGCCAACCTTGGTGCTCATCTGGCAGCGACTGCGGTCGGCAGCACCCCTGATGTTCCGCGCAATGCCAGTGACACTGCTGTGGCCCGGACACGGGCAGATCGATACTCGACCCCGACAAGCTCATCGAGTGATTCTGTCGGGCTCGCCGGTCGACCTTCTGCTAGTCGCCACTGGTCGCACTGCGCCGGTCGATGTCAGCGGCGATTCCGCAGCGGTAGCGTCATTCAACAGCCAAAAGCGAGGTTTCTAGCCTCGGTATCGACGGACGACTCGTCGCGATCAGCGACGGCTGAAGAGCAGACGAGCTGCGACTGGGATGCCCACGGTGGTGAGAACCGCCACGGCCACACTCAGTTGGAAATCGGCAAAGGTGGCCGCCACCGCGACGTTGACCAAGAGGGCAATGACCGCAACTGCGGTGACTCGCCGTCGTCGACGTCGTGCGAGTAGCCCACGTTGTCCACCAGACAACGGTCGCCACAGACCGTAGACAAAGTTGCCTACTGCCCGAAACGGCTGCAGTAGCGCGGACGCCAGACGCTGGCGGCGCTGCTGCCGCATGCGCGCGCGGTCACGACGTTCACGTTGCAGTCTCGCCTGCTCCTGTCGTATGGCGCGTCGTTGAGCCCGTTCCTTACTCATGACAGCGCAGCATTGCCCATTCCCGACCTGTCGTCTAAGCCGGCCATGCTGTCGTCAGTCTTCGAGGCAGGGGTCCCGCTGGGCTCGCGGCGCTCCAGACCTAGTGGGCGAAGCGACACAGCAGAAGGGCGCGGCCGTACCGTGGCCCCGTGACACGTGGTCAGCCCCAACAACTCGCGCTGTTCCCCTTGGATCTGGTGTTGGTCCCCGGACTGGTGCTCCCGCTGCACATTTTTGAGCCTCGGTATCGCCAGCTGCTGCGAGACGTCCTGGCCAGCACCGACAGGGAGTTCGGGCTCGTTGCGCACACTGGCCTCGTTGATGCCGATGGTCAAGCGCGGTGGTTCACCGTTGGAACCAGCGCCCGAGTCAGTGAAGTCGACGCACTGCCCGATGGTCGCAGCGACATCACGACGATTGGGCACAGGCGCTTTCGCGTGAACCGCACGCTGAGCAGTGAGCCTTACATTGTGGCGGAAGTCCAGTGGCTCGATGAGGACACGGACTCTGCGAACGCAGATGAGGAGTGTCGACGCCTTGCTCTGCGAGCGAGTGCGTTGTTCTCGCGCTACCGGGGACTGCTGTCAGACAGTGATGCTGACGACGGCATCGAAGACCTACCGGACGACCCCCACCTGCTCTCATACGTGCTGACCGCAGCGCCAGTGCTGCCTGTGCGCACACGTCAACAGCTCCTTGAGAGCGACACCACCGCGTCTAGGCTGCGGTCTGCGTGCGACATTCTCACCACAGAAATCGATCTCTTACGAGTCATACCGTCAGTTCCGCTCACGGCACAACAGCACAGCGCCGCCGAATTGAACTGATGCTGCCAGTTAGTCAGATTCCTGCCGTCGGCCAATCAATGCCGCGATGAACACGACAACGAGCCAGCCCACAGCGGCGGCGCCAAGTGCGGCTGGAGTGTGCAGTCGCGCGGGCTCGACGAGGCTCTGTCCCTGAATCATCTGCGCAGGCGGGAACCCCTGCAGCGGACCAGCCGAGACACCGTCGAGCAACGATCCAACCCACGCGGCCACCAACGCGCTAAGGCTGGCAACCACAGCTCCCAGGGCGATGCCGGGTGCCTGCAGCGGACGGCCTCGTCGCACGAGCACGGTCACTGCAAAGATTGCAGCGAAGGCTGCCGTCGTGACCATGAACACCGCGTCGGAGCCGAACACTGCGCGGTGCGAATCGTCGGCGTAGTAGACCCCCTGTGAGCCGGCTGTCGCTGTCACTAACGGACGTAGCCATACCCAGATTGCGGCCGCGGCCAGCACACACGTGGCCACAGCAGCGGTCACCGCTAGACGTTGAACTACCCTCGTCATTGTCAGGCTCCTTGGGCAAGTGCGCCCTGCCCGAGCAGAGCCTTTAGGTCTCCGAACAGGGCGGTGGTGGGGCTGACCCGTAGTGTCTCTTCAAGCTTGACCACCGTGACACGCTCGGCGTTGTGTAGGTGCAAATGGACGTCTACCGTCCCTGGGTGCACCGCCAGAATGTCTTTCAAACGTTCCATCGTCGCGGGCACGCAGCGAGCGAGGTCAACGTTGAGCACGACCGGCCCCTTGAAACCGGCATCGATATCGACCGAGGACAAGTCGACGACGCTAACGCGCAACGAGTCATCCCGTTGATCAAACCGCACTCGCGCTTGGACCACCGTGTCTTCCACGACCAGGCCAGCCACCTTCGTGAAGACTTGCGGAAAGACCATCAACTCCAGGCTGCCAGTGAGGTCCTCGAGCGTGATACTTGCCCAAGCGGCGCCTTGCTTGGTCACTTTGCGCTGCACTGACGAGATCAGGCCCGCCAGGGCCACCGCGGACGTGGGCGCCCGCTCCGCAACTGCGGAAATCGTCATGTCGGCAGAGCGTGCAAGCACATGCTCGAGTCCAGACAACGGATGGTCGGAGACGTACCAGC
>CAYFKX010000069.1:0-6358 GCA_964343545.1 uncultured Bifidobacteriaceae bacterium
CCAGCGCTACGTCGATACCTACTGGTCACGCTGGCCGGGTTTCTATTTCGCAGGGGACGGTGCGAAGTACGACGAGGACGGTTCGATGTGGCTGCTCGGCCGCGTGGACGATGTCATGAACATCTCGGGGCACCGCATCTCCACCACAGAAGTTGAGTCGGCGTTGGTGTCGCATCCTGCAGTCGCGGAAGCGGCCGTCGTCGGAGCGCATGACGACACCACCGGGCAGGCAATTGCCGCTTTCGTCATCATCAGGCACGGCGAAAATGTTGACGCCGACATCGTGGAAAAGCTTCGTAGCCATGTGGCACATGAGATCGGCGCGATTGCTAAGCCCAAACGCATCCTGCTGGTCAACGAACTGCCGAAGACTCGTTCGGGCAAAATCATGCGTCGACTGCTTCGCGACATTGCAGAGAACCGCACGCTCGGCGATACCACGACGTTAGCCGACCCAGCTGTCATGGCACTGATCTCCGACGGACTCGCTGCCGGCAGCACCGAAGATTGATGACGTATCCCTGCGCTGCTGTGGCGATGCTGACAGACTCCGCACTCATGGCTGCGACACTTGCAATCAAGGAACGGTCATGACAACGACCAGCGACGCAACGTGGCTGCGCCGGGTACTACACAACGAGACCGTCGGCGGCGCCATCATGCTGGCGGCGGCTGCAATCGGGCTGCTGTGCGCGAACAGCGCGCTGTCCGACTGGTATTCGTCGTTGACCTCGACAACCTTTGGAATCAGCGCACTGCACCTGGAACTAACTGCCGCTCAGTGGGCGGCGGATCTCTTGCTGGCGCTGTTTTTCCTTGTCGCTGGCGCCGAACTCAAGCACGAACTCACATCAGGAAGCCTGTCGTCCGCTCGCACCGCCGTCGTCCCTGTTGTCGGCGCACTCGGGGGTATGGCGACCTCAATCGCAATCTACGCAGTCGTCACCGGACTGCTCGGTGCTTCGTCCGACATTCGTAGTGGCTGGGCGATTCCCTCCTCTACCGACATCGCGTTTGCTCTAGCGGTGTTGGCGATCGGCGGTCGCGGGCTGAATCCGACTGTACGCATCCTGCTACTCAGCATTGCGGTGGTGAATGATGTCGGATCTATTCTCATCATTGCGTTCGCTTTCGCCAGCGGATTCGATGCAATCTACTTTGCTCTG
The DNA here is from genome assembly GCA_964343545.1 of uncultured Bifidobacteriaceae bacterium. Taxonomy (GTDB): domain Bacteria; phylum Actinomycetota; class Actinomycetes; order S36-B12; family UBA5976; genus RFTO01. The sequence goes on from CAYFKX010000069.1 coordinate 1,167, forward strand.
GCACTGGCCTGCGTCGGCGCTTGGTTGCTGCTTCAGCGACAGGGTGTTCGCTTCGGGCCGGCCTATCTGCCCGTGTTCCTGCTCGGTTGGTACTTCATGCATGCCAGTGGCGTGCATGCGACCATCGCAGGCATGGCCTTCGGTTTGGCCACGAGTGCCCGACAAAGCCAGTTGGGTTCCTCAGGCATCGATCAGGTGGATCGAGCGCTACGGCCTTGGGTTGCGGGGCTTGCGGTGCCCATGTTTGCGTTCCTAGCGGCTGGGGTTCGCGTCATTGGTACAGACACCGGCGGCACATCAGTCGCGCTATCAGCCATCAGTTCACCTTTGACTTTGGGCATCGTCGCCGGGCTCGTCATAGGTCAACCGTTAGGCGTCAGCATGGGCTGCTGGGTTGCGCGAAGATTCCTTCGTGGCGAAACCGAAGCACGCTCTGGCGAACTGCGGGTCGTCGCGGCACTGGCTGGAGTCGGGTTCACGGTTGCACTCCTCGTCAGCGATCTGACCTTCATATCCGAACCTGAGCTGCTGGACCAAGCGAAAGTTGGCATTCTGGTCGCATCGATTGCCGCCAGCCTGCTCGCCGCAATCACGATGAGAACCGCGCGCAGGTGAGCAGACGCGCTACTCTCGGCGCATGAGCGAGCAAGAGCAGGCACCGTCAATTACCGGCAGCCTTCGTCGACTCAGTCTGCTCGTCCCCCGTCTGCTTAACGACCTGCGCGATGTCCTGCGAGGCTACGTCGAACTGCTGCGAGCCGAACTTGCGGCATCTGCCAAAGCGCTGGGATTAGGTCTGGCCTTTGCCGTCGTCGCCATCGGTCTCATCCTGCTCGCATCAATCTTCGTACTCGTGGCTGCGGCCCTGGGCATCGCTGCCTTAGGGCTTCCACTATGGCTGTCGTTTCTCATTGTTGGTGTTGCGATCCTGCTCATCGTCGGCGGGTTGGCCCTTGCGGCAAAGCGGCATTTCAAGAAAGTCACATTGCCTATGCGCACACTCGCAGTCTTTGATGACTTCGGCAAAGCGCCCAGCACACCGGCTAGCGAATAGCGGTGTTGCTCGCACGAGTCGTCGGCCGGGCCTGACAGTTGTGAACGGATGACGAATCTGCTCATCACACCTTCAAACCTTGAGCCTGATCCGATGTTGACGGATTCGGTCCGGATTCACTGACCAGGCACGTCAGTCGTGCTGTGAGCAACGACCCGTCGCGACGGCAACCGTTGCATTTCGACCCACTGTCGCGGCATGAGCGACATCGCTTGGGGCCAACGCATATCCGAGCATTGGCTCATCCTGCGAGACCGCAAACACCACTCCTCGAACATTTCCACGGGGATCGATCAGCGCACCGCCTGAATCCCCCTGCCTGATGTCGGCGTGCATCGCGATGACTCGCCGCGTCACCGCCCCACCACCGTAGATGTCTGAGCCGCGTGCTCTGAAAACTTCCGCAACGACTGCCGGGGCGAGCATCTGCGGTCCGCCACCGGGATACCCGATTGCGGCTGAGACATCCCCGCGCGACGGCTCCCTTGCGATGGATAGCACGGGCCAACCATTGGTATCGACTTTCAAGACAGCGACGTCAATGCGAGGGTCAAAGAAGACCACTCGGGCGTCGCGGGCTCGCCCGGAAGAATCTCGGACTTGAGCCACCGTCATACCAGAGACCACGTGGGCGTTAGTCATGACGCGATTCTTGGCGAAGACGAACCCTGATCCAACGATCGTGCCGCTGCACCCAGAGGCCTGGCCGCTGATACGAACGACGGATTGAGCTGCCGCGAGGACTTGGGGATCACGTCGAATTGCTGAGTCGACAGGCGCGTCATCCCAGTTGCGAACACCGCCGAATGAGAAGAACACCCGAGGCGCTCCGGAGTTGTCCAGCACTTTTACGAGTTGCGCCAACGCAGCGTCCATGAAGTCGGGCATCAATGCATCGACGGCTTGGATAGTTCGCGACTGCTTGACATCGCGCGCTAGTGAGGTTGGCGCGACGGACACTGTGGCCGCGATCATCCAAATGACGACAAGGACCGCGCCGGCGTCCAACGCGACGCCGCCGACGCTGTCCAACCACGCAACCGGCTTCCAGGTCAACCGCCGACGTATCTGCTCGCCTACGTAGCCAGACAGACTGGCCACGGTGACTGCTGCGGCGACCACAACCGCAACTGAAACCGGCACCCGAGTCACTTCAGGCAGGTCGAGGACGTCGATGAGCCAGGCCGCAACCCGAGAGCCGATCACGCTGCCGAGGACCAGGCCGAGCACTGTGGCGGTCGTTGCCAACAACCCGCGACGCCAGCCACGCCAGATGCTGACCACCACAAGGGCAATCACCAGCAAGTCAAGCCAACCGAAACCCATGACTCAGTCCAGATCCATGGTCAACGGCTCCGACCAAGTGCTGGTCCTAGCGAATCCGGTGGCGAGGCAACCGCAGCAGGCAGGTCAACCACAGCCGTTGCATCCCAGGGCAGCTCCCTGCCAGTGAAGTGCAGCAGACGGTCGATGAGCAACCCGGTGAATCCCCACACGAAAAGTCCGTCTACATCGAATCCCGGTCCGAGCGCCCCATTGGGATACCGCACCAGCCGGCGATGCCTCGGGTCACTCAACTGCTCGATGCCAACGTGATGAACTGCTACCACCTCCCCGTTAGCATCGCGAGCAGCCGCGAAATCCTCACTGGTCCACCACGCGAATACCGGCGTCACGGCGAATCCACTCACTGGAATCCAAAGTCGAGGCCAGCTGAGAACAGGTTGCAATTGATCCGAAGTCAGCGTCGTCTCCTCAGTGGTTTCGCGCACCGCCGTTGCGACGACATCGGCATCCGCTGGCTCCACTGCCCCACCCGGAAATGCGACTTGCCCTGCATGGGCGCGCAGCGAACTGCCACGGGTCACGAGCAATGTCTGCAGCCCGCTAGTACTTTCGCGCAACGTCACGAGCACCGCGGCCTCTTTGGCATCGCGCGGCGGCGGCGCAAACCGACTGATGTCATCGTGCGCCACTGCGTCCAGTGCAGCGAAGGTCTGCGCCAGCGCTGCTGGCATCAAAGCCCGCTCGCTCACAAGTACTCCCGGGCCAGAGCAGATAGTTCAGCGACCGACGAGATGGGCGTGCGATGTACATGCACGACTACGCCGTCAGCGTCAATGAGCAGCAGGGAGGGCTGCGAATTGATGCTCAGTGCCGAACCGATAGCAGCATCGCGGTCCACAATGGTGAGGAACGGAAGTCGCGACTGCCGTGCATACGCCTGAAGTGCACCTGGTTGATCTTTCCAGCCGATGCCAATGACCCGCACTTGTTGCTGGCTGGTTGCGAAGTCAGCAAGATACGGCAACTCCTCGCGGCATGGTCCACACCATGAGGCCCACACAATGGCCACCGTGGCTCGACCTCGGAGTTGACTGCCGCGTACGACTTTGCCGTCTGCCAAACACTGAAATTGCAGCGCATGCCAGGACTGCAGAACCGCACCAGCGGCCGGTAGTGCATCGCAATCAACCAACCCGGTCGTCGCCGCCACGGGGCCGACCGTCAACTGCGTCGCCGTTTCCGATACCCCCCTGCCAAGGTCTGGCGCAGTCCGAACGCGCGCGCATCCGTACGTACTGGCTACAGCCACGGCAAGCACAGCGGTGAGCAGCGCTAATCGGTTCCTTCGCCTCATGCCGAACTCACGCTCCCCAGCAAACGCTGCGCCTGGCTTGGGTCTGTCGGTCCGGTCCCGAATGCAGGGCAGAGGGAGGCCAGTACACATGCGCCGCATGCCGGCTTACGGGCGTGGCAGCAACGGCGACCGTGCCAAATCAGTCGGTGCGATAGATCGGTCCAGTCTTTGGCCGGAAACAGTGCAGCAATGGCGAACTCAACCTTGACGGGGTCGTTCTCTTTGGTCCACCCGAAACGCCGAACGAGGCGACCGAAGTGCGTGTCGACGGTGAGGCCTGGGACATCAAAGGCATTGCCGAGAACGACATTCGCAGTCTTGCGGCCGACCCCAGGTAATGCCACCAGCGCGTCTAACTGCGGCGGGACGTGACCATCGTGTTGAGCAACCAACATCTGTGCCATGGCGATGATGTTGGCTGCCTTGGCTCGGAAGAAGCCCGTGGATCGAATGATTTCTTCCAGATCCGCCTGCCGGGCATTCGCCAACGCAGCGGCGTCGCGGTAGCGGGCGAACAACGCTGGGGTGACCTGGTTGACGCGGCGGTCAGTGCACTGCGCGGACAACATGGTGGCCACCAGGAGCTGTAGCGGGTTGGCGAAGTCGAGCTCGCAGTGGGCATCGGGGTACTCCCGTGACAGAACCGTGAGGATGCGGCGGGCATTCCTGCGCCGAGCCCGTTCATCCGCAGTGGCAGGGTCCGCAGCAGCCGGCATGCGCCACAGCGTAGGACTCGCCGACCGACAGTGGCTGTCCTCAGGGACAAGCGCCGCGGATTCGCTACCCTGCGACGCGGGCACAAGCCCGCACAGTTGGGAGGCATCTCATGAGCGAACGAGCGGTCTCAGACGACCTCGACTCCGACCCGCTGTTCGGGCGGCCGTTATTCGCCACGTTGTCTGCTGATACCGCACGGGCGTTGCGGGCTGACATGTCTGAGCAGGACTTCGATAAGGGCGACGTCATTTTCAGCGAAGGCGACCCTGGCGACCGGCTGTTCCTCATCCTCAACGGACGCGTGACCCTCGGGCAGAAGTCACAAGACGGTCGCGAGGCACTCATCGCGGTTCTCGGCGAAGGCGAGATGTTCGGGGAGCTCTCACTGTTTGATCCGGGGCCACGAGCCTCGACGGCGACCGCGATTACCGCAGTGAAGGTTGCCAGCCTTGGGCGCGCCGGCCTGCGCCCGTGGTTGACGCAGCACCCAGAAGTTGCGGAAGCGCTGTTGCAGGCGCTCGCGGAGCGACTGCGCACTGCTAATCGCGCGCTCGCTGACCTGGTATTCGTTGATGTGCCTGGTCGAGTAGCCAAGGTGCTGGTGCGCCTAGCCGATCGCTTTGGCAACCTCGAGGGCGATGCCTACGTCGTGCATCATGAGTTGACTCAAGAGGAACTTGCGCGGCTGGTTGGCGCATCCCGAGAGACTGTGAACAAGGCACTTGCGGACTTTGCTACCCGCAACTGGATTCGCTTGGAATCTCGCGGGGTTGTGCTGTT
>CAYFKX010000070.1:0-6337 GCA_964343545.1 uncultured Bifidobacteriaceae bacterium
CGGACCCAGCGCTGGGTCCGTGCTACTGGCTTTCAACTCAAGGCGACCTGGGTCCACATCCGAAGTCATCGCCAATGTCGGCGATTGCCCAGCCAGCGACGGGCCGTCGCCGACCAGTTCGGTGATGCGCAGACGCGCCGGCTGCCGCGGCAACTGCCAAACCCACCAAGGCTGACCCGCCTGAGGCGTGGCCAACTGTCGCAGACCTGGTACGGCAATCAAAGTCGCCGCCACTGCGGGCGCGCCGGCACCTTGTGCCGACAGTGCGAGGTAGCGCACCCCGCTGTCAACCAAGGCAAGCACCGCAGCGGTACGCGTGGATGTTGATTGCTGCCCTTGGGCGATGAGGTCACCCATAGCGGCGTCAAGCACCTCATCATGATTTGCGACGCGAAGCATGTCTGCGTCACCGAACCGCGTCGTCGGCGCTGACCTCACGGCAAACGTCACCGGCTTGGGGTCGTCCACCTGCACGGTGATTGCTCGTGGCCGCTGATCGGACGTCAGGTCAGCTGCCACGAATGCCGGCAAGTCCGAGGTCACCCCACGGCTCAACGTTGAACTGGGTGCGGCGAGCCACGTCCACAGTCCGACGCCAGCAGACGCGGCGACAGCAAGTGCCGAGCAAGCACTCACAATGTGTCGCAGACCCAATCCTTGCGCTCGCAGACTCTCCACCAGACCGTCAGCGGCGGTGCCAATGGATAGCGCGGCGACCAGTGCCAGCACGATGAGCACGGCGGAAGGGTTGGCGTGGGTGACACCTGCAAAACCTGGAATGCGCACACTCAAACGACTTAGTGCGACGAGCACTAGGACGGCGAGTAAGAAGAACAGTCCAAGGTTGCGGGCGAAGTCATGACTGCCACCCCGAGCAATGGCGAGTATCGCGACCAGGACCAACCCCACAGCCCACCACTGCGGCTGCGTCGCAGACAGCGTCAGAACCGTGGACAGCACATTCGGAGGCTGCGAGCCGAGATCCTGGATCGAACCCGCAGGCATGAGCATGACTGATGGATGCCGCAACCAGTCCAGACTTGAGGGCAAGAGCACCAGCCATGGACCCACGAGCACCAGAGCCAGCCCCTTGAAACTCCGGCCAGTGCGGGCGGCAGGGAAGATCAGGGACGCCGCGATAGCGGCCAGCAACACGACAAACCACACGATTGCAGTGAATGCGCACGCGATGGCGAGCACCAGTGCGGTTGCGGCGTAACGCGACATGTGTCCGGTCTCGATGGCGGTCCAAGCGACCCGGAGCAATACCGTCAGCAGGAGACCACACAGCAACGTCGCAAAGTCGCCAACGTCACGAGCATGGGTGAACACGGGAGTAAGTGCATACGAGATCGCAACAGTGGTGCGAACCCATGGCGACTGAATTATCGGTCTGGCGACCGCAGCGACGATGATGGTTGCGAGCACTGGGAAGAACACAAAGAGTGCGCTCAACGCAGCTGACACGTTGCCGCCAAGTGGCACTCCTAAGACTGCGAGCGCCACGAGCCATGCCGGAGCGGCAGCGGTAGTACCGCGACCAACGTCGTGCCATCCCGACAGGTAGGACTGCAAGACATCGAAGCTGCCCTGTCCACTGCCTGGCAACAGCTCGCCTTGAAGTGGCTGCGCACTGAATAACAAGGGCAGGTGCCAAAGCAACAACACGGCAGCGACCGACGCCGGCACCAACAACTGCGGACGGTGGACCAAACGACGCCAGACCTCGGCTCGAACGGGGCGAGCTTCTGACTCACCTTCGATGAAGGTTGCCTGCGCGTGCGGGCGCTCACCTACCCTGGTGATGATCTCCAGCAGATGGACCACCGAGCGCAACCAGTGTCGTCCTTGCTCACGCAGGGGCACCGAGTAGGCGCGCTCGACACGGTGCGTCGTGACGGCCGTGGCTGCGACGCGGTGCCGACTCGCGACCAGACGTGACGGGTGCGCGATGAACCGCAGCCAACCGTCGATCTCGTCACGAGCCCCCGCGAAATCCCGGCGCAGCAGGCGAGCAACTGCCCGCACACCCGTGCCGATGCTTAACCGTGCAGCAACCAGCGGGAAAGCCCAGCCGGTGGCGTGAGCAAGGTGAAGATGCAGCGCGGCAAGGCGAAGATCGCGCACTGGTCTAGTCGAGCGACTTTCCGGGCGCCGGTTGCGAGTCAGGGCCTGGGCGTGCCGGACCTTGGCCGACGCAACAACAACGACCTCAAAGCCCGCACGATGTGCGCGGCGGCAGAAGTCAATGTCATCCCCGCTCATCGGGAATGCCGGGTCGTAGCCATTCAACGCATCCCATGCGTCCACGCGCACGAGCATCGCGGTACTGCTCACGGCCAGAGTCGGGGTGGCCGGCTCGTCGTCGTGCTGTCCTTGGTCCACCTCGCCCGGGTCCACCCCCAGGACCCGCCGGCCGCTGCCAGTCAGGCGGATTCCTCGCTCTAAGAGCAGCGGGGGCTGAGCCCACCCGACCACGAGCGGTCCGCACACAGCAGCTGACGTCTCCTGCGCAGCCAGGAGCAGTCGCGGCAAACAACCAGGAAGAGGCGCCATGTCATCGTGTACGAGCCAAAGCCAGTCGACCTCAATCTGCTGCTGCTCGAGGTAACTGCGTGCCAGCGAGGCGGCTCGACCAAATGGCGTGCTCGATTCCGCTGATAACACTGTGAATCCGGCGCGTTGCGCAAGCTCGACACTGTCATCGACTGAACCGGTGTCTACGGCGATGAGCACCGGATCGATCTGCAGGTCTTCGACGATGCCCGTCGTGGCGGGCTCATCCTCGCCCCACAGCGCCAGCCAAGAATCACCGACAGCGCCCTGCTCATAGGCACCGCTCGCCACCTCGGGGGCACCGCCGCCGCTCGCGGTCACGGCTGCGGCGGGAACTGCGTTCTTCGGCGCCTGCAAAGCGTCCGCCTCATCGGGCGCGGTACCCGGACCCATCGGCGCGTGCAGCGCTGCAGGTAGAGAATGGAAAAAATGCGGAAGCCAACGGGCGCCGTTGTGGGTGACCAGAACGACGGCGACGCGGTGCCGTCGGTGCTGCGTCATACGTGAACCCTAGGGCGTGGGCACAGACCCGGACGCTGTCACGAAGTGGCAGACAAACCCGGGTGCGTCAGACTGCCTGCTTCTTCAACCGCCGCCGCTCGCGCTCAGACATGCCGCCCCAGATACCGAAGCGCTCATCGTGCGCTAGGGCGTACTCCAGGCACTCAACCCTCACCTGGCAAGCCGTACACACTCGCTTGGCTTCGCGGGTTGATCCACCCTTTTCTGGGAAGAACGCCTCTGGGTCGGTTTGGGAGCACAGCGCTTCGGCCTGCCAGGCCATGGAATCCGGTCGATCGAGGGGAAGGAGGTCCACGACCGGTGTGGTGTCCGTTGTGTCGTACATGTCGCACTTCCCTTCGGGACCGAACCTGCGTGGGTTGGACCTCCCAACAACCACCGAACCTGTCCCGAAGGCGAATTACATCGGTGTTGTTCGGCCCCCGTCAAGCCCCCCAGGGCCACGACATGCCAGATTCGGGCTCGAACCTCGGTAGCCGCCTAGAACCTGCGTAGGTCCAGCGGGCGGTAGCGGGGACCCCACCGCGGGGCCGAGATGGCGCACAACTGCACAAGCCGGACCACCCGAAAGCGGTGACCGGCCCAGGGCTGCAGAACCGCGGCAAGCTCGGCGTCGCTGCTGCGGGCGGCGCCAGTCAATGCGTACACCGTGTCATGACAGACGTGGAAATCTCCGAACGGCACCGCATCGGCGTCGCCAAAAACTTGCGCCCCCACAACGGCATCTGTCCACACCCCGATTCCGGGAATTGCGCGAAGCCGCTTGCGCACGTCAACTGCGTCGAGGTGCTCGTAGTCCAGCAAGGTCACACTGCCAAGAGCTCCAATGAGACGCTTGCGGCGCTGCCCGTCGACTCCGGCTGCCTGCCACTGCCAACTCGGCACTGACAGCCACTGCTGCGGTGTCGGCGGCAAGTACAGGGCCGGTGCGCGTACGTCTGGCGCCGGTGCGGCAGCTGACACCTGACGCACAAGCGTGCGCCATGCAGCATGTGCCTCGCCGCCGGTGACACGCTGACCTAACACGGCAGTGACCAGACCGCCGATGAGGTCACCCGAGGCAGGTGCGCGCCACTGCCGTGCCCACCTGCGGGCGTGGGATACCACGCGGGGGTGCCAGGCAGTCTCACTCAGACGTGCCACGTCGAATCCGTCGAGGGTGTCCTGTGAGCCGAGCATTCTCGGCAGGCGGTCCAGGATTTCTGCGGCGCCGTCCCCCCAGGCGCGTGCCTCAACTAACCGACCTTGAGTGCTCACCCAGAGCGTGGTTGGACCGCTGGACATACGTCGGGCCCACCACAGCCAGTGACCGTCAGTCTGTCGGCCGAGTTGCAAGCACGGATCGAGCGGTCCCTGCTGAAGCGGACCCACCGTGGCACGCAGGTGTAGTGGCCATTCGACCCGCCAGGAGCGTGTGAGTGTCCCGCCCACGGCCGTGCGCTCAGGGCTCAGCGGAGAACCGAATGGACGCGTCGGCGATGACGGCCCCTGGCCATATGCGGGCCCCAGACACAAACTCGTTATGCGCGCCCACGTGGACGTCATCGCCAACGACCGCGCCCGTGAGGCAGGTGGCCGCGCCGATCTGCGCGCCGCGGCCGACGATGCTGTCGATGATCACTGCACCTGCTTCCACCTGGGCGTCGTCCATGAGCACGCTGCCCCGCACTGTTGCGCCCTGCCCCACTCGCGCGCCCCGCCCAATGCAGCTACCACCGTCGATGGTCGCCGAGTCAGCAATCTGCGCACCGTCAAGGATGAGTCGCTCACCAGAGGCGCCGGGTAATGCTGGTGACGGTGCGATACCGCGCACGAGGTCCGCTGAACCCTGCACGAACGCCAGCGGCGTACCAAGGTCAAGCCAGTAACTCGTGTCGACATGCCCGATGACGCGCGCCCCTGAGCTGAGCAAGCCCGGGAATGTCTCGCGCTCCACTGACACCGGTCGACCTGCAGGGATGTCGTCGAGCACACGTCGCCGGAACACATAACAACCCGCGTTGATCTGATCGGTCACGATTTCTTCGGGAGTGCTCGGCTTTTCAAGGAACGCCAGCACTGTGTCGTTGGCGTCGGTTGGTACCAGACCAAACGGGCGCGGGTCCGCAACTTTCGTGAGATACAACGCGACATCGGCATCGGCATCACGCCAATGCCGCACAAGCGCAGCGATGTCCAGACCGCTGAGGACATCGCCATTGAAAATCAGGACCGGGTCGTCCGGGCCGCTGTGCAGATGGTCCACCACGTTGCGCAAAGCGCCACCGGTACCCAGTGGTGTCTCCTCGTGCGCGTAGGTGAGTTCAACACCCAGGTCTGAGCCGTCACCGTACGCATCACTAAACACCTGCGCTTGGTAGGAAGTGCCGAGGACGACGTGGGTCACCCCGGCCTCGCGAGCGCGCGCAATCTGGTGCGTGGTGCACGGCACACCTGCAACGGGCAACATCGGCTTCGGCGCACTCAACGTGAGCGGACGCAAACGAGTGCCTTGACCGCCGACGAGCAAGATTGCCTCAAGCATGACCGCAGTCTGCCAGCCGATGGCGGCTAGCGTTGTCGTCGTGGCCCCACCGCACCCGATCACGTCACTTGAGTCTCGGGTGCGAAGCGAACCTGGCCAGCCGATGCTGGTGTGGCACCAGCAGTCTTCGGCAGCCAGAGTGGAGTTGTCCGCAGCGAGCACCTGGAACTACGTGTGTAAGGCAGCGAACCTGCTCTTCGACGAATACCAGGTGGGCCCTGGCTCAACCGTGTGCGTGCGACTGCCCGTGCACTGGCAAAGCATCGGGTGGGTGCTGGCCACATGGGCTCTGGGGGCGCGAGTGTCGCAACAAACTGCCGATGGAGCCGATGCCTGCGTCATGACTGCACGGCAGGCCGCCACTGAGTCGACAGCGCACACCATCGTGGCTAGTTTGGACATGTGGGGCGGTCCGTGCACGAACGTGCTGCCTGCCGGTGTGCTGGACGCTGGCCGAGACTTGCGGATGCAACCTGATGCCGCGATGTGGCCGCAGGTCCCACGAGAGGTGTCCAACGCCGCAGCGGCACTGCCGACTGGCTCACTCACCTTCCTCAGCCTGGCGGATGCCGCTGAAGAGTCTTCGGGCCAACCCATCTCCGTCGGCATGCACCGCCCATCAGCCAGCGGCAATCCGCCGGACGGCAACGCAACCTCGGCGGCCCATGAGTCTGCCGACGAATCTGCGCCAATTGTCAGCGGCGCCAGACTTGCAGCGGTTGCCGCTGTCTGTGG
>CAYFKX010000071.1:0-6176 GCA_964343545.1 uncultured Bifidobacteriaceae bacterium
CACCGCCGCGGCGGTGGACTACCTGCAGCGGCTCGGCATGGAACAGGTCGAAGCGCATGTCAGGGGACTTTCCGCTCAGTGTGTGGCGGCGCTGTCGGGGATCGCCGGGGTGACCGTGTTGAGCAGCCCTGACGCGGAGCCAGTGTCCGCTGTCTCGTTCACTGTGGCGGGGGTGCACCCTCATGATGTCGGTCAGGTGCTCGATGACGATGGGATTGCGGTGCGTGTCGGACACCACTGTGCGTGGCCGCTGATGCGCGCACTCGGGGTGCCCGCCACGGTACGCGCGTCGTTCAGCGTGTACTCCACCTCCAGCGACATCGATGCCTTGGTGGCGTCGGTGACCAGAGCGGGGGAGTTCTTCAGATGAGCCTTGAAGGCATGTACCAGGAGCTCATCCTGGACCACCACCGCAACCCGATCGGCAAGGGTCTGCGAGAGCCGTTCTCGGCGCAAACGCACCACATCAACACGTCGTGCGGAGATGAACTAACCGTGAGAGTGGCGCTCGTCGGGAGCACGATTGAAGACATCTCCTGGGACGGAGTCGGCTGCGCCATCAGCCAGGCGTCGATGAGCATGCTGGCAGATATGTGCACGAATGCACCTGTCGCTGATTTTGAACGTCTGCTGTCGCAGTTCTTGCACGTGATGCATGGGCGTGGTCACGTGACGCCCGATCCCAGCCTGGGTGACGCCTGTGCATTTGAGGGCGTGGCACAGTTCGCGGCGCGAGTCAAGTGCGCGCTCTTGGGTTGGATGGCAGTGGAGGACGCAGTTGCGCAAGCACAAGGTGTTGCAGCGCATGATCACATCACACAGGAGGAGCCCTCATGACCGACGTCACCGACCAAGTGGTTTCGCGCAGTCCCGAGGACATCATGGAGGCGATGCGGGACGTCGTCGACCCGGAGTTGGGTATCAACGTCGTGGACCTCGGCTTGGTTTATGGCGTCACCATGGACGATGACGGCAGCGCAGTGCTCGATATGACCTTGACGTCAGCGGCCTGCCCCTTAACTGATGTCATCGAAGATCAGACCCGCAACGCGCTGTCAGGTCTGGTGCCGTCTTACCGCATCAACTGGGTGTGGATGCCGCCGTGGGGGCCGGACAAGATCACCGATCCAGGCCGGGAGATGTTGCGCGCCCTGGGCTTCAACATCTAGTCCGTCACGCGAGGTCCGCCCGAGAAGTGCCAACCTGCGAGGGCTCGCATGCGCAAGTCGTAGAAACCAGTGCGCCTAGACTGACCTGGTTCATTGGTGGAAGGCGGAACTTGCATGGGTATGCACGGCAATTGGATGATGTACCGGTCAATGACCAGCGACCGCAGCGTCAAGGACCAACGGCTCGCGGCTGGCACAAAACGACGGGTCATCGGCTACGCGCGAAAATATCAGCGAGTTATCACTTTCTACCTTGCTGTGTTGGTCATCAGCGCAGTTCTAGTTGTGGCACAGCCGTTGCTGTTCAAGTACATCGTGGACCACGGAATTCAGGTGAAGAACAGCCGCGTCGTGGTGACCTGCGCTTTCCTCATCGCTGGGTTAGCGATTGTCGACAACGCACTTGGCCTGGTGAGCCGTTGGCTGAGCAGCAAAATCGGTGAGGGGCTCATCTATGACCTGCGCACCCAAGTCTTTGCTCACGTTCAGCGCCAACCAATTGCATTCTTCACTCGCGCGCAGACGGGTGCACTGGTCTCGCGCCTGAACAGTGACGTCGTGGGTGCCCAGCAGGCGTTCACATCGACTTTGGGTGGTGTTGTTGGCAACGTCATTTCGCTGACCATCACTGTCGCCACTATGGCGGTGCTGTCCTGGCAGATCACCATCGCATCATTGCTGCTGTTGCCGCTGTTTCTCTTCCCGGCTCGAATCCTCGGGCGCAAGCTCGCGGCATTGACCCGCGAACAGATGAACGTCAATTCTGACCTCAGTAATCAGATGACCGAGCGTTTCAATGTCTCCGGCGCGCTCTTGGTCAAGTTGTTCGGTCGCCCCGCCGACGAAAATTCCTACTTCTCATCGAGGGCTGTGCGGGTGCGTGACATCGGCATCAGCATTGCAGTCGCCAACCGGTTCTTCTTCACAGCATTGACCCTTGTGGCCTCTTTAGCTACGGCCATTGCCTACGGCTTTGGCGGAGTGAGTGTCATCAACGGCTCACTGACGTTTGGCACCCTGCTTGCGTTGACTGGGCTGTTGGCGCAGCTCTACGGCCCGCTGACTGCGTTGTCGAATGTGCGAGTCGATGTGATGACCGCGCTCGTCTCATTCGAGCGGGTATTCGAGGTACTGGACTTGCCGCCGTTGGTTCAAGACGCCCCCGATGCGCAGGAGCTTGAGCACGGCCCAAAGTCCGTGGAGTTCCGTGACGTGCACTTTTCCTATCCAAGTGCCCGCGAGGTCTCGCTTGCCTCTTTGGAGTCGGTGGCCCGAGCGGAGTCGTTCGTGGGCGGTTCGTCAGTACTCAACGGCATCGACTTCCGGGCAGACGCAGGCAGTCTGGTGGCTCTCGTTGGACCGTCGGGTGCAGGTAAGACAACCATCACATCGCTCGTCAGCCGCTTGTATGACGTCGCCGAAGGGTCGGTGCTGGTCGGTGGGCACGATGTGCGTGAAGTCACGCAAGAGTCGCTGCGCTCGGTTATTGGAGTGGTGACGCAGGACTCGCACATGTTCCACGACACCATCCGCGGCAATCTGCTCTACGCCCGACCAAACGCTTCCGAGGAGGATTTGCGCCGTGCGTGTGCGGATGCGCAAATCTGGGACCTGATTGAACGACTGCCCGATGGATTGGACACCGTGGTCGGCGACCGAGGCCACCGCCTGTCCGGCGGCGAGAAGCAGCGGCTGGCCATAGCCCGCCTACTGTTGAAGGCCCCAGATGTAGTCGTACTCGACGAGGCCACTGCGCACCTGGACAGCGAGAGCGAGGCTGCAGTGCAGCGCGCTCTCGCCACCGCCTTGCGAGGGCGAACCTCGCTCGTCATTGCCCACCGACTGTCCACGGTGCGCGACGCCGACCAGATTCTCGTCGTCGATGGCGGGCGCGTCGTCGAGCGCGGACGGCATGACGAGCTCATCGCTGCGAACGGTCTCTACGCGACGTTGTACGAGACGCAGTTCGCAGCACAGGGTGAGTCGGCGCCGGCAGTTCTGCTCACCGAAGATTCAGTCGCCACGCAATCCTGACGCGGACTCGCCTGCGCGCCGCTGACGCAGTTCGGCGCGCACCAGAGCCAGCCAGCCTGCAATCACGAGGACTGCGAACGCGCGCCACTGCCAGGCATATGACTGATGTGGTCCTTCTGTCGCTGCAGGCGGGGTCACATCCAACAGCTGTGAATGGGCGGCAATCGCAGCAGATTCGACTTCATCCACGGCAATGCTGCGGCGTTCAGTTTGAGTATGGTCGACGAGCAGCCACATGGTCGTGATCGCGTCGTCTTGCGCAATTCCGGCGGCGGTGTTGTTGATGGCCTGCACCTGTCCAATCGGCACCGAACGCGCATCGGTCGGCTCGGCTCGGCGCAACCACCCGCGAAGTTTCACAGGTCCGCTCGGCGGCGGCACCACAGAAGGTGTCTGCGCCGCAGCTCGCGAAGCGGGGGTGAAACCCCTGACGACCGCCAACTGTCGACCGTCTGCATTTCGTAATCGGGTCAGGACATAGAACCCCATCCGATCGTCGCGCCACTGCCGGCGCGCGTACTGCGTGCTGTCCTCAACCCAGGTGCCAGAAACGCGAACCGGTGTCCAGTCAGCAACTTCTGCTGAAGGCGAGTCCGCGAGCACGCTCGTGATGTCGCGGGCTGGCTGCCCCATTGCGGCCGCGGTCGCGGAATTGGATGCACGGCGATCGTCTAGGCGATGGAACTGCCAGGTGGACAGGTGCCAGAAAAGCGGGATGAGCCCAGCCATGAGCACGGTCACGATGA
This sequence comes from uncultured Bifidobacteriaceae bacterium, assembly GCA_964343545.1. Classification (GTDB taxonomy): domain Bacteria; phylum Actinomycetota; class Actinomycetes; order S36-B12; family UBA5976; genus RFTO01. The sequence goes on from CAYFKX010000071.1 coordinate 3,950, forward strand.
TCCACTGGGCAGAACCGAGAAAACGGAGTTGACGCCACCATGCTCTCGCCTCGGGCGTAGTCAGGTTGCGCAGGTTCACATCGCGACTCTAGGCGAGGGCAATCGAGACGTACTCAGCGTGACGGTGGGCGACGGCGCGCCGCGTTGGCGACGACCACTGCAAAGTAGGGCAGCACAATCGCTCCGGCGATGAGCGTGATGCGCACTGGCATTGGCGCTGGCAGGGTTATCGCGAGGATGAAACAGATCACCCGCAGCGACATGCTGATGAGGTAGGCCCGTTGGCGATGGGCGCGGTCCTCTGCAGCGGAAATCGGAGCAGAGGTGACCGTGTACGCGGGGTCCTGCCGTGCGGTGCGCGCCATACGGGCAACGGTACGCGCCTGTCGCCGCTGCTGCCTGTTGAGCGCGCACTAGGGTGAGGTGCTGTGAGCAATGCAGTCTTTGTGACCGGCGCGAACCGGGGTATCGGTCTGGCTATCGCCGAGGCATTCCACGCCGCTGGCTACGCCGTCGCGGCCGGCCACCGTGCGCCTGAGGATGCGGCGGCACTGCGCGAGCGTGGGTTCACCCCCGTGCAGTGCGATGTGACGAGTGCGGACAGTGTCGACAGCGCGTTCGACGCAGCCGAGAGTGTGCTTGGACCCGTTGGGGTGGCGGTGGCGAACGCGGGCGTGACCCGTGACGGTCTGTTGATGCGGATGACAGACGACGATGTTGCTGCCGTGCTCGACACGAACGTCGCCGGCGCGATTCGGGTCGCTCGCCGAGCGAGCAAGTCGATGGTTCGGGCGCGCTCCGGGCGAATCATCTTCATCGGCAGCGTCGTCGGTCTGCTAGGAAATGCCGGTCAAGCGAACTACGCGGCAAGCAAAGCGGCTTTGGTTGGTCTTGCCCGCAGCACGGCACGTGAACTTGGTGGCAGGGGTATCACTGCCAATGTCATCGCCCCCGGCTTTGTGACCACTGACATGACAGCTGACCTCGCAGCGGAGCAGCAGGAACAGTTGCTTGCCCAGATCCCCATGAGGCGATACGCGTCCCCGGATGAGATTGCCCAGGTGGCGCTGTTCTTGGCATCAGATGCTGCGTCCTACATCACCGGCGCGGTGGTGCCGGTTGACGGCGGCATGGGCATGGGTCACTAGCCGACGGCAGTCGCAGGGTGACGCCGGCGGTGAAGGCCACCCGGCGTCTCTGCGCAACGACACACTGATCACAGACAATCGGGCACTACTACCCTGCGCGATGCACCAGCCAATGCACCAGCAAGGAAGGACACAACGTGGGAATCCTCGAAGGTAAATCCGTGGTCATCACTGGTGTGCTGACCGATCAATCCATCGCTTTTCATGTGGCTCAATTGGCACAGCAGGAAGGTGCGAAGGTTCTACTGACTGGTTTTGGACGCGGCCTTGCGCTGACCAAGCGGGTGTCTGGCCGCCTGCCAGACCCGGTCGAGGTTCTTGAACTTGATGTGACAAGTGACGAGCAACTCGCTGGACTCGCGGATGCAGTGCGTGCCCACATGCCGCACGTAGACGGGGTGCTGCACTCCATCGGCTACGCGCCTGAGTCCGCGCTTGGAGGCAACTTTCTGAAGACGACGTGGCCCGACGTCGCGACCGCAATGCATGTGTCTGCGTATTCCTTGAAGTCGTTGGTCACCGCACTGCAGCCGGTCTTGTCTGACGATGCGGCGATTGTCGGGTTGGACTTCGATGCCAGCGTGGCTTGGCCAACCTATGACTGGATGGGCGTGGCCAAAGCCGCGTTGGAGGCAACTGCGAGGTATCTCGCCCGTGATCTCGGCCCGCACGGAATCCGCGTGAACCTGGTCTCAGCCGGGCCGATTCGCACGGTCGCCGCCACCCACATTCCTGGCTTCTCCGCATTCGAGGAACTGTGGAGCAGCCGGGCGCCGCTGGGCTGGGATGTCACCGACCCGGTGCCAGCGGCGAAAGCTTGCGTTGCATTGCTCAGCCCGTGGTTCGCTGCGACCAGTGGTGAAATTGTGCACGTCGACGGCGGTTTCCACTCCCAAGGTGCGTGATCAGCTGCCCACTCGGGCGGCAACGAAAGCCTGGTCCCAGAGTGAGTCGACGTAGGCACGGGCCGCACGTTGTAGGTCGCTCAGTTGTTCGATGTGTGCCAACGCCACGCGTGAGCGGGTGGTCGAGGCGCTGGTCTGGCCCATGCGCAAGGAGGTCACTGCGTGGTCGACACC
>CAYFKX010000072.1:0-218 GCA_964343545.1 uncultured Bifidobacteriaceae bacterium
TGATTGCACGCAATCCGTCAGTCCCTGAGGTGCGACGCTATCGCGCTGTGTGCCGATAAGGTCGCAAGCCCCCAGACCTTTGCTAGCTGCTGGTCATCAGGTGGGTCTCACCCCGGCGAACAAATCATCCTCGACTGACGGCACCGGCACCCACGCCATGGCGAGCTCGAAGTCCTCGGTGGGCCCGACCGCATGTTGCGCCGACGCGGGAAACTGCA
>CAYFKX010000072.1:235-6150 GCA_964343545.1 uncultured Bifidobacteriaceae bacterium
GGGTCAATCTGCGTTGCATGGGCGCGCAATGCGGCATCACGCACTTCGAAGTGCGCGACCTCGCAGTGCACACGCGTCGTCACTTCACGGTCCCCCGAGTGGTCCCAGCCGTCAAGCCAGGCAGCAAATCGGCTTTCCTGGCCGGCGGCCACCATCGCGTCGTGCAGTGCTTTGACGCGGTCGTAGTGGAATCCAGCGTGGTAGTAGACCTTGTGCACCTGCCATGGCTCCTGGCCATCCACGAAGTTCGGGTCGGCAGCAAGGCGCACTGCCGCCATCGACACCTCGTGGCACCGGATGTGGTCCGGGTGCGGGTAGCCGCCGTTCTCGTCGTAGGTCGTGAGCACATGCGGTCGACCGCGTCGGATCAGACCTGCCAATGGCGGCGCACTCACCTCCAGCGGCACTAGCGCGAAGCAGTCCGCAGGCAGATCCGGCATGACACCGGACTCATCAGGCTGCGGGTACCCAGAGTCGACGAAACCAAGCCAGTGGTGTTCAACGCCGAGAACGCGCACGGCCTCTGCCATCTCCGCCAGCCGCACTTGCGCAAGATTCGCGCGGGTGTGCTCGGTGTCGACTGCAGGGTTCAGCACATCACCGCGCTCACCGCCGGTGCAACTGACGACTGTGACCGCGACCCCCTCGGCCACATACCTCGCAGTCGATGCCGCCCCTTTGCTCGACTCGTCATCTGGGTGAGCATGGACATGCATCAAGCGCAGTTGCTCCCCAGGGGACACCGGCACGGGCGCGGTCAGGGACTCTTGATTCAGTTGGGGCATCAGGGGTTCTCCATGCGCACATCTCTCATCGGGATGGCGCAATCTTGCCAAACGCGCGCTGCCTTGCATCTCAGTGCATCGCTTCACCCGTGCCGCTGGTATGACTGTCTTGTGGGCGCAGTCGAGCAAGGTTCTGCCAGGGTCGATGACCCGCTCTCCTGGCCTGAGCACATCCAACGCCGCTACGGCTTCCAAGCACGTCGGCGACGCGGGTTACTCGTTATCGTCATCGTGACTGCGATATTCATCGCACCGTTGCTGGCCCAGTTCGCCTGGCGAAGTGGCACTGAACAGGGCGTGCTCTCGATGCCATCGCATGAGGTGGTCTCCGATTCGACGGTAAACCTGCGCCTCAGTTACGCCGGTCGCAATCGCGAGTTCGTCTGCGCAGTGCGCGCGCAGAATTATGACCGCCAAGATGTGGGGTACGCCTATCTGCAGTTCCCGCCCGGCCCGGCCCGCACCTGGGAGTACCCGCTGCGGACCCGCGAGCGAGCCGTGCTGGCCGCCGTGGTGGCCTGCCGTCCGGGGCTTGATGCGATCGGCCTGCCGGCTCCTCAGTTCCCACCTGGGGTGAAGCCGCCACTGCAAGCGCCACCAGGTTTGACTCCGCGGGTTGAGGGTGGTTTCGCTACCGTTCGCCCATGACCGGGCCGAGCCAGGAGTGGTTGACTCAAGAGGCGTTTGATCGCCTGAGCGCAGAACTTGCCGAGCGAGAAGGTCCCGTGCGCGAGCAGATCAAAGAACGCATCGCCGCTGCCCGCGAGGAGGGTGACCTCAAGGAGAACGGCGGATACCACGCTGCCCGCGAGGAGCAGGGCAAGAACGAGGCACGCATCAAAGTGCTGCGTCACCGACTTGAGAACGCAAACATTGGTCGCCCTGAAGCCACCGAGGGAACTGTGACCCATGGCATGGTCGTCACCGTTCACCACCACGACTTCGACGAACAATGGGAATTCTTCCTCGGCGCCCGCGAGGAAGCCGAACACATCGGCATCGACGCGTACTCCGCGACTTCACCAGTCGGTGCTGCAGTTCTCGACCAGGCAGTTGGTGCGGAGGTCACCTACACCGCACCCAATGGGAAGACTTTTCGGATGACAGTCATCAGCGCGGAGTTCCGCAACTGACTCTTCGCCTGACAATGAGTGCCAGTGCGTCGTCAAGTCTGGAATTCCTCAGTACGTGCGGGTTCGCGACCGACTAACCGCGCTTGGAGCGGAACTTGCGCACTGCCAACGTGGCGAACACTGCAATGATGGCGCTGGACCACAGGAACGCCATGAGCACTGGGTGCTGCTGCGGAAACTCAGAACCTGGGACGCCAACCGGGTTACCGAACAAAGTGCGGCCGCCCAGTGCCAGACACGAAATGGGGTTCCAGGCAGCGAAATGCTGCAACAACACTGGCATTCCTTGGGTTGGGACAAACGCATTGGACAAGAACGTTAACGGGAAGACCCACGCGACACCGGCAGTCTGGGCAACCTGAACGCTGGGCACCGACAGGCCGACGTAGATGCCCATCCAGGTGAGCGCGTAGGCGAACAGCAAGTACATGGCATACGCGCTGAGCACACTTGCAAACGACGCGTGTGTCCGCCAGCCGACCAGCAACCCTGCCATCGACATGACCGTGATGACCAGCATCCGCTCGACCATTTCAGCGAATGAACGCCCAACCATCACCGCGGCTTGGTTCACTGGCAGGGTCCGGAACCTGTCCATGATGCCTTTGCTGGTGTCCTCTGCGACGCCGACGGTGGCCGCAGCCACGGCGAAGGTCACGGTCTGGGCGAAGATTCCTGGCAGCAGGTACTCGCGGTAGTTGCCGCCATTCGGCAACGGGATGGCCCCGCCGAAGACGAATGAGAACAACAGCACGAACAGCACCGGCTGGAACAGCGCGAAGAACAATGTCTGCGGGATGCGCAGCACGGTGATGACCTGCCGCTTCGCGACGGCGATGCAGTCGGAGATGAACCAACCGAACCACGGCCGGTGCGCGTGCTCGCTTTGCGCAGCGCTGGGCGACATGCTGGAAGTGGTGCTCATGCGGCGGCCTTCTTCCTGCGTCGCTTTTTGGGTGACTGCTCGGCCTCTTCTTCAGCCACGTGACCGGTGAGGGCGAGGAACACGTCGTCGAGGGTAGGTCGGCGCAGTGCGATGTCGTCGAAGGCGACGCCTGCGGCATCGAGTGCGCGAATCGCCTCAGGCAGTAGTGCGGAACCGCCGCTGATGGGTGCGAGCACCGTGCGGGACACCTCAGTGATGAGGACCTCGCCGGAGGCAAGCCGTGCCAATGCAGCGGACGCATCATTCACACGCGAAGGATCGCTGACCACCACTTCGAGTCGGTCACCGCCTACTTGGCTCTTCAGCTCGTTCGAGGTGCCGTTGGCGATGACCAAACCCTTGTCAATGACAACGATGCGATTGGCGAGTTGGTCGGCTTCTTCGAGGTATTGCGTCGTGAGCAGAACGGTGGTGCCACGGGCGATGAGGGAGTTGATGACTTCCCACATGCCGAGTCGGCTGCGCGGGTCAAGGCCGGTGGTCGGCTCGTCGAGGAACAAGATGCTCGGCGCCGCAATAAGGCTTGCCGCGAGGTCCAAGCGTCGGCGCATACCGCCTGAATAGGTCTTGAGGATGCGATCCCCCGCATCCGTGAGGTTGAACTGCTCCAGCAGCTCCGCAGCCCGCTGGCGCACCTTCGCCGGCGGCAGGTGGTAGAGCGCGCCGAAGAGATGGAGGTTCTCGCGCCCAGTGAGGTACTCGTCGACCGCCGCGTACTGACCGGTGAGGCCGATGGTCTTGCGGACCTCGTCGGCCTGCGTCACAACATCAAAGCCGCCGACCTTCGCCGTGCCTGCCGTCGGGGTCAACAGAGTGCTGAGCACCTTGACCATCGTCGTCTTGCCCGCGCCGTTTGGACCGAGCAACCCAACCACTGTGCCCTGCTCGACATCAAGGTCGACCCCTGCGAGTGCGCGGACGTCTCCGAAGTGCTTCTCAACGCCACGGGCTTGAATCGCCAAAGTCACGTCGCCAACCCTAGCGAGGCCGCCGCGGCCGCCGGACGCCCCAGATGAGTGCGCACGCAACTGCACGTGCATGCGCTGGAGCGGCACGCAAGGGGCAGCAGGTAGCGTGACGCACCGTGAGCACTGACTACTCCAGCGACGGCTTCGCAACTCGCGCCATCCACGCCGGTCAGGACCCTGACCCGCAGACCGGTGCGGTGGTACCGCCGATTCACCAGGTCTCGACGTTCAAGCAGGATGGTGTTGGCGGCCTGCGCGGTGGCTACGAGTACAGCCGCAGCGGCAACCCCACCCGGACGGCATTACAGGAGTGTCTCGCCGCCATCGAAGGTGGTGAGGTGGCGCTGGCATTTGCCTCAGGGCTGGCGGCTGAAGACACACTCCTGCGCACTGTGCTCAAACCAGGCGACCATGTGGTGCTACCCGATGACGCCTACGGCGGCACGTATCGATTGTTCGCCCGAGTGCTGCAGCCGTGGGGGGTCGAGCACGCCACCGCTCATATGCCTGATGTCAACACCGTGACTGCAGCCATCCAGCCGGGGCGCACGAAGCTCGTCTGGGTGGAGACGCCGAGCAACCCGTTGCTCGGAGTCAGCGACATCGCTGCGCTGGCGACTGCGGCACATGCTGCCGGTGCATTGCTGGTGGTGGACAACACCTTTGCTTCACCGTACTTGCAGCAGCCGTTGGCTCTGGGCGCAGATGTGGTTGTTCACTCAACCACCAAGTACCTCGGCGGTCATAGCGATGTTGTGGGCGGCGCACTCATCGTGCGCGACGCAGACCTCGGCTCGCAATTGGCCTACCACCAGAACGCCATGGGCGCTGTGCCTGGCCCGTTTGATTCCTGGCTCGTGCTGCGTGGCATCAAGACGTTGGCGGTGCGGATGGACCGTCACTGTGCGAATGCGCGCGAAGTCGTCGCGATGCTGCAAGCACACCCCAAAGTCAGTCACGTGTACTACCCCGGCCTGGCGGAGCACCCGAACCATGACGTGGCTGCATCACAGATGCGCGACTTCGGGGGCATGGTGTCGTTCCGAGTTGCGGGCGGCATGGAGGCGGCGCTGGCAGTCTGTGATGCCACACGACTGTTCACACTCGCAGAGTCGCTCGGCGGAGTGGAGTCGTTGATCGAGCACCCTGGGAAGATGACGCACGCGTCGGTTGCCGGCAGTGCGCTCGAAGTGCCGGACGACTTGGTGCGCATCTCGGTGGGCATCGAGGACGCGGCCGACTTGGTCGCCGACCTCACGCAGGCGCTGGACCGCATCTGAGCGTCAGCAGCATTGTCGCGCTGAGAGCCGACGGTTGCTGCCCATCATGATCATGCTTTGCGGCACCGCCGCGAGGCTCACTCGTGAGTTGGCACGGACGACTGCGTGACTGCGCTCTTGGTGCCGCGCATGCCAGCGCGTGACTCAGGAGTTCGTAGACCAAGCAGCACCACGCAGCCCACAATGGCGGCAGCGAAGCCGAAAGTCCATGCATATGAGCCGGTCTGCTCGAGGATGAGCCCGCCGGCAAGCGGACCGAGAATCGCACCGAGGTCGCCCACCCCCTGGTAGGCCGCGATGAGGACGCCGCCACGAGCACCACGGGTGACATCGCCCAACATCGCCGGCGATGAGGCTCCAATGAACGACCCACCGGCACCGAAGCAAGCCGCGGAGATGAGAAATGTCACCACACTCGGTGGTGCAGCAAGCAGTGCCGTGCCAGTGAACATGAACGTTGCGCCAAGCACGAATGCAGGCTTACGGCCCCGCAGGTCACTTGTCCGCCCAGCCACATAGAGCAAGGTCGCGTTGGTCAAGGCTCCCAGTCCAAAGGCGTAGGACGACAACCTGACCGATGACAACTGGTGGTCGGCGAACAACGGTACGAGGGCGTTTCGCAGCCCAAACAAAACGAACCCCTGCACCAGGCTGGTAATGACGACAAGCCGATAGACAGGCATACCCAGTCCGTGACGTAACCCGCGCGCCCCTCGCAGGTCCTCCAGTGGGTTCGCGTCGGCTGCATTCGCTGACGCATCGCCCGGCACAGGTTCCTCGACCGCGAACCGCGCGTGCAGCAG
>CAYFKX010000073.1:0-6000 GCA_964343545.1 uncultured Bifidobacteriaceae bacterium
GGCCGGCCGAGCAGGCGCGCGATGCGCGGGCGCGCCGCCGCGCCAATGTCACGTAACCGCGAGCCCTGGTGTCCGATGACGATGCCTTTTTGGCTGTCGCGTTCCACGAACAACGTCACGCGCACCTCGACCTGGCCGGACTCGGCGTCCTGACCCTCCCGAGGGACGATTTCTTCCACCAGCGTCGCGATGGAATGGGGCAACTCGTCGCTCAATCGTTCCAGCGCGGTTTCGCGCACGATGTCCGCAATTGCCTGTTCGGTGTCGTCGTCGGTCGCTTGTCCCTCGGGGTAGAACTGTGGCCCCTCAGGGATAAGGCTCGTGAACACCTCAGTGAGGTCGTCAAGTTGTTTGCCCGCCTTCGCTGAAACCGGCACGATGTGTGCCCATTGGATGCCGAGAGCAGCCTCCAGAGCACCCACCTCCATGAGTTTCACAGCGAGCGTCTCTTTGGCCACGCGATCAGTCTTGGTCACCACCGCAACTAGGGGGCAGCGCGCATCGCGCAGTTTCTCCAAGATGAACATGTCGCCAGCGCCAACCGTCTCGTCAGCGGGCAGGCACACCGCGACCGAATCGACATCCGCCCACGCGCGGTAGACAAGTTCGTTGAGTCGCTCGCCGAGCAAAGTGCGCGGGCGGTGGACACCGGGAGTGTCCACCAGGATGACCTGCGCGGAGTCGGTGGTGATGATGCCGCGAATGACGCGGCGGGTGGTCTGTGGCTTGGCACTGGTCGTCGTCACCTGCTCGCCGACGAGGGCATTGAGCAGCGTGCTCTTGCCGACGTTAGGTCGTCCAACCACGGCGATGAACCCGCTGCGATGAGGTGTCTGTGCACCCTGCGAACCTGTGTCGCTCACTCTGCCTGCTCATAGTTCAGGTGCGCCACACGCTCCACGAGCACCCGCGTGACCTGGTTGCGTCGCCCGCCCGCAGACTCAGCCGTCAGACGCCAACCGGCGACGTCGATATGGGCTCCCGGAATCGGCACTACGCCAAGGCGTCGCGCAAGCAGCCCAGCCACGGTGTCGACACCTTCTTCATCGGCGTCGAGTTCAATGTCGAGTTCCTCTGCGAGGTCTTCGATGTGGAACCGCGCGCTCACCCGCATTGCGTCTTCAGACAAGCGCTCAATCTCTGGGGCTTCATGGTCATACTCGTCGGCAATCTGCCCGACGATTTCCTCCACGATGTCCTCGATGGTGATGAGACCGGCAACGCCGCCGTATTCGTCCACCAGCACCGCCAAGTGCTTGCGGGCGGCCTGCATGTCACGCAGCAACTCATCGCAACGCTTGCTGTCGGGCACCATGAACGCTGGACGCATCAGCGACTCCACGCGCTCGGTGTGTTCGGCCTCGCGATGCTCGAATACTCGTCGGGTCACATCCTTGAGGTAGATGACACCGACGATGTCGTCAATGTCCTCCCCCGTCACTGGGATGCGGCTGAACCCCGAGCGCAGACCTAATGACAATGCCTGGCGTAGGTTCTTGCTGGACTCGATGAACACCATTTCCGTGCGCGGCACCATCACTTCGCGCGCGACCGTGTCGCCGAGTTCGAACACCGACTGGATCATCTCGCGCTCGTCCTCGTCGATGACTTGCTCAGAGGCCTGGTCCACGAGGTCGCGCAATTCAGCGGTGGAGGTGAATGGTCCCTCTTTGTAGCCCTTGCCGGGGGTCAGCGCATTGCCTAGCCAGATGAGCACCTTCGTCAGCGGCGCTAACAGAATGCTCAGTCGGTAAACGAAACCTGCGGTGGCGACCGCGATGCTGTCGGCATGCTGACGGCCGAGGGTGCGCGGGGCGACCCCGAGTGCGATGAAACCGACGGCAACCATGACCGCCCCAGATAGCCAGGCGTGTTGCAGTGCCGACGCCACGAGCACTGTCGCCAATGTGGTCGCCGTGAGGTGCAGGAACAGCAGCACATTGATGTAGCGGGCGCGGTCGTTGACGATTTCCTCCAGCGCCCGGCCACGACGGGGCTGCTCGCGGCGAAGGTCTTCAGCGCGCACCCTGCTCACGCGCTGCATGGCGGTCTCAATCAGGACGAAAGCAAAGGCGAACACGATGCAGGCCGCGGCGGCGAGCAGTTGTGGATTCATTGGGCTACCGCCGCCCACTGGTCGAGCAACTCGGCCTGCAGGGTGAACATCCGCTGGTGCTCCTCGGGTTCGGCATGGTCGTGACCCAACAGGTGCAGCACACCATGGGTCAGCAGCAGTTCCACCTCGGCACGCTCGGAGTGCCCCGCCGACGCCGCTTGGGTTGCGGCGATGCTCGGGCAGATGACGACATCGCCGAGGCTTCCGGCCTCAGCACAGCCGGCCCTCATTTCGTCCATCGGGAAACTCAAGACGTCTGTCGGACCAGCCTCATCGAGCCACTGCAGATGCAGTTCGCTCATCGTGGGCTCGTCGACGAATGCGATCGACAGTTCCGAGCCGTCAGGAATCTGCAGCGCACGCAGGAGGAAATCGGCGAAGGTCGCCGTCTCAGCAGCTTGCCAACCGGGCCAGGCTGGCTGTCCGGAGTCGTTCGTGATGTCTATGTTCATGTGGTGCGGCGGCTGGCGGGTTGGTGTGCGCCAGGTGCCGAGCGCTGCGCATCCCAGTGCGCATACGCGTCCACGATGCGCCCGACGAGTTTGTGTCGGACGACGTCGTGGCTGGTGAGCCGGGAGAAGTGAATGTCCTCCACTCCGGTCAGGATCTCTTGCACGACCTCAAGGCCGCTTCGTACTCCGCTAGGTAGGTCGACCTGCGTGGTGTCGCCGGTGACCACCATGGTGGAACCGAAACCGAGGCGAGTAAGGAACATCTTCATCTGCTCCGGTGAAGTGTTCTGCGCCTCGTCCAAGATGATGAACGCGTCGTTCAGGGTGCGCCCACGCATGTAGGCCAGGGGCGCGACCTCAATGACTCCGCTGGTCATGAGCCGAGGGATGGAGTCCGGATCGATCATGTCGTGCAGGGCGTCGTAGAGCGGACGCAAATACGGGTCAATCTTCTCGCTGAGCGAGCCTGGCAGGAAGCCCAGGTGCTCCCCGGCCTCGACGGCGGGGCGAGTGAGCACGATGCGGGTGATGCGTTTGGCTTGCAATGCCTGCACGGCCTTGGCCACGGCGAGGTAGGTCTTGCCGGTACCCGCGGGTCCGAGCCCGAAGACGATGGTGTGGTCGTCGATGGCGTCGACGTATCGCTTCTGGTTCAGAGTCTTGGGGCGGATGCTCTTGCCGCGGTTGCTCAGGATGTTCGCAGTGAGCACGTCCGCCGGGCGCACACCTGAGGAGTCGCGCAGCATGCCGATGAGTCGGTCGACGGCCTCGGCGCTGAGCGCCTGGCCAGTACGCAGGACCGCCAGCATCTCAGCGATGGCCTGCTCGATGAGCGCGACATCGGCTTCGTCTCCAGTGAGCAGGATCTCGTTGCCGCGCACGAGGATGTCGAGGTCGGGGACGGCGCGCTCCAGCGTGCGCAGGTAGGCGTCGCTGGCTCCGAGAAGGCCCACCATTGAGTACGCGGCGGGGACCACGATTTTGGCCGAGGAGGGTTCGGCGGGAGCGGTACTCATGTGGTGCCAAGCGTAGGCGATGCCCCTGCGCGGGGACAATCCAACGGCGGGGCTCAGCCGATCTGCTCGGAGAGCTGCCGGCGCCCGAGGACATGCGCGTGGACATGCGCCACGGTCTGCCCGCCCTGCTTGCCGGTGTTGAAAGCAGTACGGAAACCGCTTTCGGCCACCTGCTCAATCCGAGCCACAGCAGCCACTGCCTCGAGGACGGCTGCTGCCGCCTCCGGGTCGCTCTCGCCGAGGTCGACGACATCGTCGAAGTGCTTCTTGGCGAGCACCAGAACATGCACTGGCGCCGCCGGGTTGATGTCGCGGATGGCCAGCGCGTGGTCGTTCTCGTAGACCTTCGTGCTGGGCAATTCACCGGCCACGATGCGGCAGAAGACACAGGACTGGCTCATGACTGCTCCTCACGATGTCCAACGGATGTCCAACGGTTTGTCTGAGCTGACACGATAGCGGCGGCAATCGCGCCGGCAGTTGCTGCCCGCATCACCGTAGGACCAAGCCAGACGGTGTGCGCCCCAGCAGCCGCGAACGCATCCGTCTCCTCGTCAGTCAGGCCACCTTCGGGACCGATGACGATGATGTACTCATCGGCATCTGGCAGTTCACGCAGCACATCGGTGATGCTGCGCGCTTCGCGCGACTCGTGGCAGACCAAAACCACCGCGCGGTCGGCGCGCTCGCTGACAAGTTCTATGACATCTGCGGTGTCACGCGCGGGTTCAACGACTGGAAAGCGCGCACGGCGAGACTGCTTTGACGATTCCACGACCAGCCTGTCCCATTTCGCGGGGGTCTCGCGCATCTGGCTGCGTTGTGCGCGCCAAGCGATGATGCGGTCCACCCCAGACTCGGTGAGCAACTCGATGACTTGGTCGCTGCGGTCCTTCTTCACCAGCGCCTGCACAACCGTCACCTGAGGCGTCGGTTGTGGCTCGGCAGTGACGTTGAGGACCTCCACCGTGCAGGACGCCTTGCCGACCTCGCGCACGATGCCTGCGACTCGGGTGCCTACACCATCGACGATTTCGATCTCTTCTGCTACTGCGATACGCCGCACGCGCACAGCGTGGTGGCCCTCGTCACCGTCGATGACCACGGCATCGCCGACACCGCACTCACCGATATTCGGCAGATAGAAGACATGGCTCATCGTGAAATCCCAGCCGCAGGTCAGCTGAACATGTCCTTGAGTTTGCTGAAGAAACCGCCGCCGTTATCGTCAGTGTCGTTCACAGTGCCGACTCTCGGTGTCGCCTCACTGCGCCCGGCCGCAAACTTCTCGAGCAGGTCTCGCTCATCGGCAGACATCTCCGTCGGAATCTGCACCTGCACATGTGCCAGTAGGTCGCCTCGGCCGACACCGCGCAACTTGGGCACGCCCTTGCCGCGCAGTCGCAGGACCTGCCCCGGCTGAGTGCCCGGCTTGATGTCGATGGTGAGTGCAGCACGCGGGCCGCTGGCGCCGGCGCCGCCTTTGTCGAGGTCGGGGTCGATGGTCTCCACGGTCGCAGTCGCACCGAGGGCTGCTGCGGTCATCGCGATGGTCAGCGAGCAGTGCAAGTCCTCGCCGTTGCGCGTGAACACTGGGTGCTGCTGCTCGACGATATCGACATACAAATCACCGTGTGGTCCGCCGCCGGGGCCACATTCGCCCTGTCCTGCCAGCTGCAGGCGCATGCCGCCAGCCACGCCTGCAGGCACCTCGACGTCCACGTTGCGGCGGGTTCGCACCCGGCCTTCCCCGCCGCAGTCGATGCATGGCTGCGACACCACATCGCCGTAGCCGTTGCACTGCGGGCACGCCCGGCTGGTCATCACCTGGCCGAGGAATGAGTTCTGCACAGTTTGTACTTCGCCGCGGCCGCGGCACATCGTGCAGGTCACCCGTTGACTGCCCTGTGCGGTGCCAAGCCCGGTGCACGTGTCACACACGACAGCGGTGTCAAGGGTGATGGTCTTGGTCGCGCCCCAGGCAGCCTCGACCAGGCTCACTTGGACACGGATAAGCGCGTCCTGCCCGCGCTGGACCCGAGGTCGCGGACCACGGCTCTGCCCGCCGCCGAAGAACGCGTCCATGATGTCGCTGAAGCCACCGAAGCCGTTGAAACCGTTGCCGCCGGCGCCACCGAACGGGTCGCCACCAAGGTCGTAGCGCTCGCGCTTCTGCGGATCTGAGAGGACTTCATACGCCTCTGACACTTCGGCGAATTTGGACTGCGCGTCAGGGGCGTTATTGACGTCTGGGTGCCACTGACGGGCGAGCTTGCGGTATGCCTTCTTGATGTCATCGGCACTGGCGTCGCGACCGACGCCGAGCACGCTGTAGTAGTCGGTGGCAGTAGGCATGTCAGTTCTCCCCCACGATACGTCCGACGTACTGTGCGACTGCGCGCACCGCCGCCATCGC
>CAYFKX010000074.1:0-188 GCA_964343545.1 uncultured Bifidobacteriaceae bacterium
GTACGACCCCAGCAGGGGAGACCGTCGTCGCTTTCGTTTGGACCGCATGACCACCTCGGTGACGGTCGTTGGACAGCCTGCGGCGTACGACATCCCTACGGACTTTGATGTTGCCGCCGAGTTTGATGGCGACGGGGTCAGGCTCGACTCGTGCACTGTCAAAGTTAGGCCACAGACGTGCCCAGCAC
>CAYFKX010000074.1:198-5969 GCA_964343545.1 uncultured Bifidobacteriaceae bacterium
GTATTCGCCCAAGGTGGGCACTGGCTGCTCGTGGGGTACGACCCCAGCAGGGGAGACCGTCGTCGCTTTCGTTTGGACCGCATGACCACCGCGGTGACGGTCGTTGGACAGCCTGCGGCGTACGACATCCCTACAGACTTTGATGTTGCCGCCGAGTTTGATGGCGACGGGGTCAGGCTCGACACGTGCACAGTCAAAGTCAGGCCACAGACGTGCTGGGCTCTGCGACGTATGGCCTCCGTTTCGGCAGAGTCAGACGACGGCTGGCAGCGGCTGGAGATCACTGACGTGAACGAGGTTGAGTTAGCCGGACAGATTGCGAGCCACGCGCCGGATGCGGTGCCGCTGGCACCGACCTCACTTGTGGCTGCCGTGCGGCAACGGCTTGAGGCAGTCGGCGGCTTCGATGACCACTGAGTCTGCTAGCGCGCGACTGGCCCGGTTGCTGCTGTTGGTGCCGTGGTTGAAAGCCAACCCCGGCATCACCATCGCCGAGGCGGCAAACGCACATCGCGTGAGCGTCACGCAAATGATGAGCGACCTCGCTGAGCTGTACACGACTGAAGTTCCTGGCATGTTCAGCGAGGGCATGCTTGACATCGCATATTGGCGTAGCGACTTCTCGGTGGACGGCGACTGTCGAATCTATGTCCGAGATGCCCGCAAACTTGATCACCCGACCCGGCTAGCCGCGGAGCAAGTGTCGCAGTTGATTGTCGCCATCGACGCTGCTCGCGTCAGTTGGGGGCAATCTGACCCGCACCTAGCGACAGCCCGCGCAAAACTGGTCGCTCTACTGCCCGATGCGCAACTAACGCCCACACATGCGGTGCGCGTTGAAGCCCGGTCGGCCGACGAAGTGGTTGCGTTGGTCACCCGCGCTCTTGAGTCTGACCTTGTGCTGCAGATTGACTACCTTTCGGGCGGCAGCGATGCTGTCAGTTCCCGCGTCATCGAACCAGTGGCAATGCGCGCAGAAGCGGACAAAGTGCTCGTGGCCGCGTGGTGCCAGTCGGCTCAGGACTGGCGGACCTTCCGGGCTGATCGGGTGACTGCCGCCGGGATCAGCGCCGAACCAGCCCGCCGACCAGATGACATGGGACCTGCAAGTTTTCAGCCAGACATCGACTTTCCCATCGAGGTTCACGCACACGTCGCAGCTGGCAGTCGATGGGTGGTGGAGGACCTGCCGGCCGCTCACATCCACGGTCATCCCGACGGCACCTGCGACGTGACGTTCCGTGCTGGCAGTGCGGACTGGGTGGCGCGTTGGGCCCTGCGGTTCGCCGATCGGGTGAGCGTGACAGCGCCTACAGCCGCAGTGGATTTGGCACAAGCACGTGCTCGCAAGCTTCTTGAACTGCTGGCAGACCAGCCACTCGGGTGAGGGCAGCCCGACGCCCTCACCAGGATTGCCTACAGTCTGCAGGACCTGCACAACCACATGGCCGGCACGGCGCGATGTCATTCGGGAGGACACAGATATGACTGTGGTCAAGGTCACCTGCCCAGATTGTGGCGATCAAGACCTGCAGGTGTGGCAAATGCTCGTACATCAACGAGGCACCAGTTACACCTACGAGTTCACGTGTGCGGTCTGTGAATCAGATATCGAGCATCAGACGGACGCTGATACCGCTCAACGACTGCGGTCAGCTGGGGTTCGGTTCCTTATTGGTGCCGCAGCGCTCACTCCTAGGGACATCGCGGACGCCACGGCCTACTTGAGTTCCACCGACCACCTTGTTGCCGATATCCTCGCGCTGCCTACTGAAGACACAGCCTGATCGGAGCAGATCCATGCGCGGACTCGGCACCCCGGAAATCCTGATTCTCATCTTGATTGTGGTCCTGCTATTCGGCGCCAAGCGCCTGCCGGACGTCGCCCGAGGACTTGGCCGATCGCTGCGAATTCTGAAGTCCGAAACCAGAGGGACCACCGAGGAAAGTCCGTCCGGTACTGACGAGAAGGCTTCCTAGTTCGCTGGCTGGTGACGGCGGTGGGACGTGAGTAAGCAAAGCAAGCGGCGACGCGCGTCGGCAATGCCGCTGATGTCACATCTGCGTGAGCTGCGCGGACGGTTGGCCGTCTGTGCCGTCGCAGTCCTGCTGGGAGCAGTGGCAGCTTGGTTTGCCTATGCAGAAATCTTTGAACGCCTCACAAAGCCCTTGCAGTCGGCCATGTCGGCAGCGAGCGCGGGCACTGCGACATTGGCGATGGCTGGCGTGGCGGAGCCTTTCACATTGCAGGTGCAGGTCAGTGCGGTTGCAGGGCTGATCCTCGCGATGCCGGTGTGCAGTTTTCAACTATGGCGGTTCGTATCCCCAGGACTACATCGACGTGAACGACGATGGGTGTGGTTTTTCGCGGTGTGCTCCCTGCCGCTGTTCTGCGCAGGAATTTGGTTGGGCTATCGACTCATGCCACAGGCGCTGACTCTGCTTATGGGATTCACTCCGCAAGGCGTGCAGAACATTATCCCCGTGAGCACGTACTTGACCTTCGTGCTTCGCATGCTGCTTGTTTTCGGTATCGCCTGCCAATTGCCTGTCTTCATTGTGACGTTAAACGCCGCTGGAGCCGTCCGCGCGAGAACTCTGGTGGGTTGGTGGCGGCAATTGCTGCTAGGGATCCTGGTTTTTGCTGCCGTGGCCACCCCTACTGGAGATCCCGTGAACATGCTGGCATTGGCGGTGCCCATGATCGTGGTATCCGCGGTGTCCATTGCATTGTGTGCCATCTTGGATCGGCGTCGAGATCGACAAACACGGGTTCGTGCCGCCGATGAGGAACAGGATGCGCTTGCGGCGGGGGCCTAACAATCCGCTGAGTCGTCACACCCCCATCAGATTGATCGGACCGTAGGCTCGCCCTGTGTCCAGTTATGCCGACAAGTTTGCTGCGGCCACGCAGCGTCGGCAGGACCAGGTCGCTGGAGTCAAGGAGTTCGCGCACTTCCTGGACCACGAACTCGATGCCTTTCAGCTTGAATCGTGTCGTGCCTTAGCCGATGGCAAGTCGGTGCTTGTGGCCGCTCCCACAGGAAGTGGCAAGACATTGGTCGGGCAGTTCGCTGCTTTCCTTGCGCTGCGCGCTAACCAGCGACTCTTCTACACCACACCAATCAAAGCGCTGAGCAACCAGAAGTTTCGCGAGTTCCAGCTTCGGTTTGGAGAGTCGAAAGTCGGTCTACTCACGGGGGATCGATCAGTGAACGCCGATGCTCCGATCATCGTTATGACCACCGAGATCTTGCGCAACATGCTCTATTCCGAAACTGGCGTTGCCATCGATGTCGGGTTCGTCGTGATGGACGAGGTGCACTACCTCGCTGACCGAAATCGGGGTGCCGTCTGGGAAGAAGTGATCATTCACCTACCTGCTGACGTTCGGGTAGTCGCGCTCTCGGCCACAGTGAGCAACGCCGAAGAGTTCGGAGCCTGGCTGCATGAGATCCGCGGTCGCGTGCACGTTGTCGTCGAGGAACATCGACCCATCCCACTGAGTCAGGCCGTCGTCATTGATGGCGAGTTGTTCCCATTGTTCGACCGCGACGGCGACGTGAGTTCATCACTTGTGGCTCGAACGCGGCGAGCGCTGGCAGAGCAGTGGCGTCCAGGTGGGCGGGACGGGCGCCATCGGGGGTATCGAGGTGGTCACCGGCAGTCCCGCGCGCAGGTTCTCGAAGCACTCGAGGCGCAGGGCTTGCTGCCGTCTATCAACTTCATCTTCTCTCGCGCTGGGTGCGAAGCAGCGCTTGCGCAATGTCGGGCTGCTGGGCTTCGACTGACGAGCCCACCAGAGCGGGTGCAGATCAGAGGCATCGTGGATGCAATGTCCGAAGTGCTCCCCGAATCGGATCTGGCAGTGCTCGGCTGGTCAACTTGGCGAGACTCACTAGAGGACGGTCTAGCCGCCCACCATGCGGGGCTCATTCCTTTGTTCAAGGAAGTAGTTGAACGGCTCTTTCAAGAAGGTCTGCTCAAAGTCGTTTTCGCCACGGAAACGTTGGCCCTGGGCATCAACATGCCAGCCAAGAGCGTCGTCATCGAACGCTTAGTCAAGTGGAATGGCGAGCAGCATGCGTCGCTTTCGGCAGGGGAGTACACGCAGTTGACTGGCCGCGCTGGACGGCGGGGGTTGGACATTGAAGGCACCGCTGTCGTGCCGTGGTCGCAGGAGCTTGATCTGCAGTCGCTGGCCGGACTGGCATCGACTCGGACCTATCCGCTCAATTCGAGTTTTAGGCCGACGTACAACATGGCCGTTAACCTGCTGACGCGTTGGGGGGCACAGCAGTCAGTGGCGCTGCTTGAACGGTCCTTCGCGCAATTTCAAGCTGAGCAGCGGCTACGTAGCCTGAGTGAGCAGTTGGACGCGGCCAAGTTGAGTGTCGACGACCTGAATGAACGTGTGCGCTGTCACCTCGGTGACTTCGATGAATACTTCGAGTTGCGAACTCGACTATCCGCGACCGAGCGGACGCTCAGTCGTCGAAGCACTTCGGCAGAACGTGCTGCCGTGACCATCGGACTTGAAGTACTGGGTCGAGGTGACGTGATTTACGTCGATCGCGGTCGCAACACGGGATTCGTGGTTGTACTCGACAACGGACGCCACGGCCCCGACGTCGCTGTCCGCCCACTGGTTCTGGGAATTGATCGACGGCTTCGTCGAGTGAGTGCGGTCGATTTCACTGCCGCCCCACACCCTGTGACACATATCAAGATTCCTGGAGCTTTCAGCCCACGCAAGCCCGAGGCCCGCAAACGCCTAGCCGCCGAAGTGCGAGCCCAGACACACCACACGTCAGTACCTCGCGCACCGCGAGTTGCTGCTGACAGCGATGCCGAAGTGGTCCGGTTGCGTAAAGAGATTCGAGCCCATGCCTGCCATGGTTGCGATGAGCGCGAAGATCATGCGCGTTGGGCTCA
Organism: uncultured Bifidobacteriaceae bacterium; assembly: GCA_964343545.1. Taxonomy (GTDB): domain Bacteria; phylum Actinomycetota; class Actinomycetes; order S36-B12; family UBA5976; genus RFTO01. The sequence goes on from CAYFKX010000074.1 coordinate 5,134, forward strand.
ACTTCGGGCCCGCGCGCTGCAAGAGTCCTCAGCCATCGAAGCGCGAATTGGGCGGCGTACGAGCACGCTCGGCAAGCAATTTGAGCGGGTGTGCTTGGTGTTGGCCGAGATGGGTTACCTCACCCGAGGCGATGTGCTGACCACCACGCCTTACGGACGACAACTTGCCGGAATTTACGCCGATTTGGACCTGCTGACCTGCGAGTGCATCCGTCGCGGAGTGCTGGCTGGTTTGCCTGCTGACGCGCTGGTTGCGATCGCCGCGCTGCTGGTCTTTGAAGCCCGGGACGACGACGATGACACTAGTGAGCCTGTGTCCTTGCCAATCTTGAGACAGGCGATCAGCGCCATTTACGACGCGTGGCAGGACATCAACGACATCGAAGTGCGTTTTCGCGCCGAGACTCAGCGCCGGCTTCACCCGGGCTTTGTTCGTGCGGCCATGCGTTGGGCCCGAGGCGACGGCCTTGCAACGGTGCTCGCGGGGACTGCGTTGCAACCGGGGGACTTTGTGCGGTGGTGCCGGCAGGTCATCGACTGGCTGGCTCAAGTGGCTGAGGTTCTGCCGCCCGATGACGACGTGCGCCAGGTCTGCCGCGAGGCGATAGCCCTCGTTGATCGCGACCTTGTGCACGTGATGTCGCACTAACGCGTGCAGTGCGCAGAAACCGCGAGTCGTCATGGATGTAGGGCAGGTCCTGAGCATGACGAGGCGTGGGGGCGTGCCGCTGAGCAACAAACCACTACCGATAGCCTGCGCGGGGTGTGGCTGAAAAGCCACCGGGCTGTAGCGCAGCTTGGTAGCGCACTTGACTGGGGGTCAAGGGGTCGTGGGT
>CAYFKX010000075.1:0-5923 GCA_964343545.1 uncultured Bifidobacteriaceae bacterium
AGGCAGCCGAGACCATGTCGGCCGGCGACACGGACGTAGATATTCCCATTGGCTCGTCAACTAGTGAGGTGGACAGCCTCGCCCGGGCGCTGCGAACCATGGTGACATCCCTAAACGAAGCCGTTGTCCACGAGCGAGAACTCGCAGCGAGGATGCAGACATTCCTCGGTGATGCATCGCATGAACTACGAACACCACTCACCGTGGTTCGTGGATATTTTGAATTGCTCAGTTCCAATCCGCAGTTCCAAGGCGACACCGAGCAGCGGTACCTCGCACGCATTGGTTCTGAGATTCAGCGCATGGAGACGCTCATCAACGACCTGTTGTTGCTGACGGAGACCGGAGACCAGCCACTGCGCGAGACCGAGTCCGTCAACTTGAGCACGATGGTGGAACAGTGGGTACACGACCTCAAGGAGCTGAATGGGCAACGTCCGGTGAGCACATCGATTGCTGCGGAGCTGTACGTGGTCGGATCAGAGCAACTGCTGGCGCAGATGTGCGCGAATTTGTTCCGCAATCTCGACGTGCACACACCTGTGACGGCGGCCGTGCGAGTGGAGCTCACTCGTGTGAACGGCGATGTAAGGCTGCAGATTGATGATGCGGGGCCAGGGTTGAGTGAGCAGGTCTACGAGTCGGGCATCCACGCATTTCAACGGTTCGATCCCTCCCGTTCAAGGGAGTCCGGCGGGTCTGGGTTGGGAATGAGCATCACGGCAGCGATTGTCGCCCAGCACCATGGCAGCATCGCCTTGTCGCGCAGTGACCTCGGTGGTCTGCGCACGACCATAACTCTGCCTTCCCAGCCGCCGGAGCAGTGAGCACCCGATGACCACTCAGACAGTGCCGCTGGACATCGACGCGATGTTTCAGCGCGAGCACCCGTTGCGCACTCTTTTCGCGCTTATGCGCTCGCATCGAGCACGCGCCATCCTCGCCTTCATCGCGTACGGCATCAAGCACAGTCCCGTCTTCATACTGCCCGTCCTCATCGCCGATTGCGTCGATATCGTCGTGCAGCACCGACCAGTCGAGGCGCTCATTCGGAATGCAGTCATTCTGGTTGTGCTCGTGGCACAGAACGTGCCCGTAAACATGGTCTACGCCCGCAACTGGAGCTTGGTGGTGCGGGACTTGGAGTACCGCCTGCGTTACGCGCTGAGCGAGCGGATCCAGAAATTGTCCATTGGCTATCACTCGCGGACCAATGCCGGCGTACTGCAAACAAAGGTCGTACGCGACATCGAAAACGTTCAGACGATGATGCAAAGCACCGCTGACGCCGGTTTCGCGGCGGTCTACGGTCTGGTGGGCGCAGTCACCGTCACCGCTATCAAAGCGCCGCAGTTCCTGCCGTTCCTCGGTGTTCTCGTGCCCTTGAGCGGCTGGATTATCACTAGTTCGCGGTCGCGACTCAATGCGTCAAACGAGGCATTCCGCGAGACTGTCGAGGGGATGTCGGGTCAAGTCAACGAGATGACACAGTTGATCCCAGTCACCCGCGCACACGGGCTCGAGAGCGCCGCTATCACCAAGGTCGACGGTGCCTTCCGCCGAGTGCGCGAGCAAGGCCATCGCCTTGACGTCACAACTGGCCGCTTCGGCGCGCTGGCGTACACGAGTTATCAGTTGTGTTTCGTGCTTTGTGTCATCAGCGCTGCATGGATGGCTTGGCACGGGTACGCCGGTGTCAGCGTGGGCGAGGTCGTCATGCTGAGCAGTTACTTCCATGTGCTCGCGGGCTCAGCAGTGATGTTGACCAACCTCGCCCCTGCGATGACCAAGGGTCTGACGTCAGTGAAGTCTCTCGGAGATGTGCTGACCAACGACGACATCGAGCACAATGAGGGGCGCGCGGTCGTGACCCGAGTCGGCGGCCGACTGCAGTTCGAGTCGGTGTCCTTCCGATATCCCGAAGCCGAGGTGTCGGCGGTAGCTGATCTGACTCTTGACGTCGCAGCCGGGGAGACAATCGCGCTGGTCGGTCCTTCGGGTGCGGGCAAGTCCACGTTGGTCAACCTCGCCATCGGCTTCATCCGACCCACGGATGGTCACGTCTTGCTCGATGGCGTTGACATGGAAGAGCTCGACTTGCGCACTTACCGCAAGTTTGTCTCGGTGGTGCCCCAAGAGACAGTGTTATTTGAGGGCACCGTCGCAGAGAACGTCGGATACGGCATCGCCGACCTCGATCTGGGGCACATTGAGCAAGCTTTACGCGACGCGAACGCATGGGAGTTCGTCGTGCAGTTGCCTGACGGGGTGGACACCTTGCTCGGGCCCCGCGGTGCCACAGTCTCCGGCGGCCAACGTCAGCGTCTGGCGATCGCGCGTGCGCTCATCCGCAATCCGCGGGTTCTCATCCTGGATGAAGCAACGAGTGCATTGGACACCGCCAGTGAGGTCCTGGTGCAGCAGGCACTGGAGCGACTCATGGCGGGACGCACAACTTTCATCGTGGCCCATCGGTTGTCCACTATCCGCAATGCGGACCGCATCGTGGTGCTCGACCGTGGTCGCCTCGCCGAAGTCGGCTCACACACCGAGCTCTACGCCGCGAACGGTCTCTATGCCGAGTTGACGCGTCAGTCCTCAGTCGTCATCGACGCCTGAGCCGCCCGAAGTCTCAGGCGGCGATGCCGAACGGCTTGCGCTCGTCGAACTTCAGACTCGCCCGCCCCGCGGCCTTCCACAGACGCGCCGCAGCATCGCGGTCATCGTCGTCCACGAGATTGCCCATCCACCGCAGTGCCAGGCGCATCAGCGCCGTGGAGCGCATACCCACTGGACCAGCCGCAGGCAGGAAGCCTGGGACAGTCAGCAGATAACCCAAGCGCCGAGCGATGGAGAACGCCGAGCCGTAGTGGGCGTGCAGGATCTGCGGCCATGCACGCGTGAAGTCACGCGTTCCGTCCGCGATGAGTTCGCTTGCCAGACGACCAGTCTCAAGCCCGTAGTCGATGCCTTCGCCGTTCAACGGGTTCACGCACGCCGCAGCATCGCCGACCATCACCCAGTTGCGTCCAGCGATGTTGCTCACGGCGCCGCCCATCGGCAACGGTGCTGACGCGAAGTCCCGAACCTCGCCGCGCAGTTGCCAGTCATCGCGTCGGGCACTTGCATATGTGTCCAGCAAAGCGCGCAGGTTGATGTCGGCGGGCCGTTTCGCGGTTGCCAATGTGCCGACTCCGATATTCACCCCGCCGTCGGCGAGAGGGAAAACCCAGCCGTAGCCGGAGAGAAGGGTGCCGTCGGCATCACGTAGTTCCAGATGCGAGGAGATCCACGGGTCGTCATGACGACCGCTTTCTACATATGCACGCGCGGCGACTCCATAGACCGTCTCGCGATGCCATTCCCGCTTGAGTAGACGCCCGAGGGGCGACTTCGCACCGTCGGCGACGATGACGCGTTCAGCCTCGATGCGCATCGGTCCGGCATCAGTGCGGAAGACCACGGCGTTCAGTGCACCTGAAGCCACTTCGACATCGACCGCGCGCGCGCCCTGCATGGTGTCGGCGCCGCTGCTCACAGCCACATCGCGAATCGCATTGTCCAGACGCATCCGCGGACTCGCCCCACCATACGTCGGCCACGCCCCACCCGGCCAAGGCAGCAGCAAGGTGCGACCAAAGCCGCTGGCGCGAAGTCCCTGGTTGCGTGCGCAGGTCGCGAGGTAGTCCGCCATGCCCAAATGGCGAAGCTCGGCGATGGCACGCGGGGTGAGGCCATCGCCGCAGGCCTTGTCACGCGGGAAGGTTGCGCGATCAACGAGCAGGACGTCACGTCCGGCGCGAGCGCACCATGCGGCAGCGGCAGAGCCGGCCGGCCCGGCACCAATGACAAGGACTTCGGTGCGGCGGGTCGTGGTCATGCGCCAATCGTGCCGTCACATTCGCAGTTGCGCGCCATGAGGGACGAGCATCGAGACCGCTGCAACTGACGCATTGCCGTGGGGCGCGGACAAAGTCGGCCACGGTGCCTATGCTCGTCTCGTTCCTCGCGGGAGCCCTCGGGCTGAGAGGACGTCGCAGCCGCGGCGTCGACCGCTTGACCAGTCGGGTCATGCCGACTGAGCAGAAGGAGTCCTCATGTCTATCCCGTCCTCGCCGACGACACCCCAGCCCTCGCGCAACCGCGACGCTGGGCTGCCTGAGGCGCCAATCCAGCTCGACCTTGCAGCCGCACCACCGACAGTGCTCGGGCTGCGTGAGCAGTTCACGTTGTGGGCATCGCTCGGAGTTTCCTTGCTTATCCCCGCGACAGCGGTGTTCGTCATCCAGCCTCGCGCAGACCTGCCGCAACTTTCCTTGCCGGCAGTGCTGACTGCGATCATCGCAGCCGTCGCACTTGGCTCGACGATGCTTGCGCTCGCAGCCGTGCCGGGCACTGCAACTGGCGCCCCAACGGTGGCGATGCTGCGTGGTTTGCTTGGTCAGCGCGGCTCCTGGGTACCGACTGCTTTGAACTTGGTGCAGTGCCTGGGCTGGGCGGCGTTGGAGGTCTACGTCATCGCCGAAGTGGCTACTGCGATGACCGCACCTGCCGCGCGCCCATGGTGGGTGCTGACCGCTGGTGTGCTGGCAACATTCATGGCCGTTCGTCCGCTGCGCAGCGTCCGCATCATCCGCAAGTACTTGATGTGGCTCGTGCTCGCCGCCACCGCCTACCTCATCGTGGTGCTCCTGCGCGAGGGCATCTCCACGTCAGCCGGCACTTGGGATGCCTTCTGGCCAGCGTTCGACATCATCGTGACAATGCCCATCTCGTGGGCACTGCTGGCAAGCGACTGGTCTCGGCACTCGACAAGCAACCGCGCGACAGCGCTTGGAACCGGGCTCGGCTACGGGTTGAGTTGTGCAGCGTTTTTCGCAATTGGTGTTTTGGCAATTGCTGGCCGCGAGCAACTCGCGCAGACGTACTCACCGAGTGCTTTCGTCGCATCGCTGTTGGTGTTGCCAGTTGGTGCACTGGCAGTCATGCTGCTCGCAGTAGACGAAGTAGACGAGGCGTTCGCCAACATCTATTCGACTGCGGTCACTGCACAGAACATCGCGCCGCGGGTTGACCGTCGAGTTCTTGCGGTCGTTGTCGGTGCTGTCGCCACGGCGTTAGCTGCATGGCTGAACCTCGAACGATACGAGTCTTTCCTGCTGCTCATTGGTGCTGTTTTCCTGCCTTTGGTCGCGGTGCTGCTCACGGACTGGTACATCGTGCGACGCATCGTTGCTGGTCGGATTGGCGGTGGCTACGACGTCAACACTCGGCGGCGTTGGCACGTTGGCCATGTTGCGGCGTGGGCCATCGGCATCGCGGTCTATTCCACTGTCAGCCCTGCTCAAGTTCCCGGCTGGTCGAGTATGTGGGACCGAGTGGCGGACGGGCTTCCCTGGCTGCGACCCAACATCGCGTCGGCAACTCTCGCCACCATCGCAGTCACGGCGTTGTCCACTATCGCAGTAGGGGTGCGTCGACGCGGATAGCCTTGCGCCATGACTGGGTCTGAGGTTCCCGTTGTTGGCTTGAGAGAGCCGTGCCCGTGTGACTCCGGCAAGCGCTACAAGAACTGCCATGGTCGTGAGCGGGAAGCGGCGGCGTTCGTAGCACGTCCGTTCGCGCAGATTGCGGGCGAGGCAGACATCGTTGCGATGTTGGAACTGCTTGCGAGTGCAACGGCGCACATAACACTGTCAGCGGTTCACGCAATTGCCGCCGGCACCCGCTTGACTATCGGCACTGTGCTGCCGGGCGGTTCGGCGGCGTTTCGTGCGGCAGATGATCACATTGTTGTCGGCTTGCAGACCTCCATCCACTCCGCCGACCGCGGTGCTGACATCGCGTGCGCGATTATTACTGCGTCGCAGGCGGATGTTGGAGAGTTCATCGCTGCAGTTCCGGCCGCAGCGGGTTCCCCGCA
>CAYFKX010000076.1:0-5902 GCA_964343545.1 uncultured Bifidobacteriaceae bacterium
CGACCACATCCCACTACGACTGATGGCGGCGGTGCATTTCCTTGCGATCACTCGCACGACTGCGAGTTTGGCCATGTACTTCCCGACCCTTGGCGGGCGGGCATCAACGGCGTCCACAGGCGATGCGATGTTCCATGATTTGGTGTCGGCCGCACTTGATGACAATCACGAGATCGTCCGTGACTTCATCGCGCGCGCCCCGCAGACGAACGAGCCCGGCCGCGTTGCAGTGCTCCACACCGCACTCACGCAGCTCGGTACGAACCAGCAAATCGACTTGCATGAGTTGGGTTGCTCCGCGGGGCTCAATCTCGTTCAAGCGAGTGCTGGGCCGATGGCGAGGCACATCGCAGCAGCAGCGGGCTGCGATGTGGAACCCGTCGATGTTCTGACAGTGCAGGGACGCAGCCTGCTGTCCTCCTACATCTGGGTCGATGACATCGACCGGTTCAACCGGCTCGGCGACACCATCACACGCGCGCTTGCACACCCACCGACGATCATCCAACTCACGGCGTCGCGTTACCTGGCTGACTTGCAACCAATGCCTGGACACACGACCGTGCTGTGGCAGAGCGCACTGGCCCCGTACCTCGATGCAGGCGAGCACGCAGCACTGGAAGAGCAAGTCGCTTTGCTTGCCGCGCGCATGCCGGCCGGTTCACGCCTGGCGTATGCGACCTGGGAGGACGCGGGTGACAGCACCGACCCGATGCACGCCTTTGCCCTACGCCTACGCACCTGGCGCAACTGCGCTCATCGAGGCAAGTCCGCGTGCGCAGACTCAGCACACCGAGACGAGACCGACTCTGCAACTGCTGCTGGCGCATGTGAGTCTTCGGATTCGGTGATCGCCCGAGGGTCATCCCATGGTGCACACATCGTCTTGACGACAGGACAATGACGACGTGCGCATCCTGCTGCCGCCGAGTGAAGGCAAGACCGCTGCCATCCACGGCCCGGCTTGCGACCTCGCCACACTGAGTTTCCACGAGCAACTAAGCGCCATTCGCGCCCGGCAATGGCGACTGCAGCCGCTCGCGACCACACGCTGCCCGAGTGCGCCCGCGCACAGCGTCTACTCCGGGGTCCTGTACGCCGCGCTGGGCTACCCGAGCCTGCGCTCGGCTGCCAGAACCCGCGCTGACCGCAGCATCGTCATCATCTCCGCGCTCTTTGGAGCGCTGCGGCTCACTGACGAGATTCCCGCCTACAAAGCGACGATGTCGTCGAGCCTGTGGCGAACTGCGGTCACCGAAGCACTGGATGCTGATCCGCACGAAGTGGTGGTGGACTGCCGCTCAAGCACCTATGCCGGCGTCTACACCCCTCCCGCGAACCGCACGGTTGCAGTCCGCGTGTTCAAGCAGTCTGGCCGGCAACGCACAGTCATCACGCATATGTCCAAGCACTACCGCGGACTGGTGGCACGGGCTTTGGTGATGTCTGCACGCACGCCACGAACTCCAGAAGCCGTCGCACATCTGGTGTCACAGGACTGGCAGTGTGAACTCTCCGAGCCGTCGGGGCGGAAGCCGTGGCTGCTCGATGTGATTGTCAAAGTGTAAGGAGACGACCATGGCACTAGCGCTGGCAGACAGTTGGGTATGGGACTGCTGGTTCACCCATGACGGCGAGTACCACCATGTGTTCTACCTGCGGGCATCCAGGGAACTCGGCGACCCGGAACTGCGCCACCACAACACCTTCATCGGGCATGCCCGCTCGCAAGACCTGCGCGAGTGGGAAGTTCTCCCCGACGCGCTGGCACCGTCGGCGGCGCCGGCCTTGGATGACTGGACGACATGGACCGGCAGCGTCGTCCGCGATGACGACGGCCTCTGGCACATGTTCTACACCGGGCGCACGCACGCTGACGCTGGCCATGTCCAGCGCGTGGTCCACGCCACCAGCGTCGACTTGCTCACCTGGGACAAGCGCCCCGGCTGGGCACTGCACGCCGATGACACCTGGTACGAAGTCCTCGAAGACGGAGTCTGGACCGATGTCACCTGGCGCGACCCGTGGGTCTTCCGCGGCAGTGACGGCATGTGGTGGATGTATCTCACAGCCCGTCACGACCACGGTGACAGTCACGGGCGCGGCGCAGTCGGACTGGCGAAGAGCCAGGACCTGCTCACCTGGCAGGTGCACCCACCGCTGACGGCGAATGACAGTGGCTTCGCCCAACTGGAGGTGCTGCAAGCCGAGGTCGTTGATGGCGTACCAGTGCTGCTGTGGTGCGTTGGTTTCAACGAGTTGTGCGAGGAGTTCAAGGAACGTTTCGGCGCTGGTGGCGTCTTCAGTGCCGTTGGCGCATCCGTCGAAGGGCCATTCGCGATCCGCGAGGCCACTCGCTTCCCGCACGAGTCACTGTATGCCGCACGCCTGGTGCAACAAGACGACTCGTGGTTCCTCATCGGCTTTCGCAACTACGAAACCTCAGGGTTCGTCGGCGAACTGTGCGACCCCATCCCCGTCACTGCAACTGCAGACGGTGGTCTGCAGTTGCGATAGACCGCATCTTGCTGGCCCCGGTGATGGACCCGTCTGCGTAGTCGTGACCGCTCGTCAGCGCGAGTCAGCGCCGCCAGTTGAACGCTCTGCACCCCTGCGTGATCGAGACCGCTTGTCAGCGCGAGTCAGCGCCACCAGCTGAACGGCGCAACTTCTCGACCAGAAGCCGCATCGGGTTGCGCTTGATCGCCGCCAGCGTTGCATCGCGTCGCGCGATTGCCTCGTTGAGGCGTTCCACCTGGGCCTCGTGCTTCGCCGTACGCTCCTGCCAGGTGCGGGTCGTTCGGCGATAGGTCAGGACCGCGTCCTCGCGCAACCTCAGAGCACGTGCCCGCTGCTCGGCGTAGGCGACTCGAACATCCGCAAGCGGCTCTCGTCCGCGTGCGACGAGGTCGGTCAATGTGCTCAAGAGCTTCTGCTGGGAGACCTGGTCCCGGAAATGTTCATCGACTAGTTGCGCGCCGAACGCACCGAGCGCCGCTCTCCGACTCGGATCGGCAACGAGTGCGCAGATGTCCGCAGTCAGCTGCCCATGGGAGTACTCGTCAAACCTCGACCCGATACCGCCGAAATTCGTCGCCGCAATGTCCGTCCAGGTGGACTCAGAGACGACACCGGCGTAGTGCTTGCTGCCGATTGCGATGGTTGGGCGGCCGAGTGCCATGGCTTCCAACGCCGAGCGACCGGGCGCGATGATGATGTCGCAGGAAGCCATCGCGGCCAGCATCTGCGGCGCGTCCAGCCATCCGTGCCACCTCACCTCGGTGTGCACGCCGGCGTCGCTGATGGCTGCTGCCAGCGACTCGCGTTCCTGGCCGTCCCCGATGATGTGCCAGACGATGTCATCGCGATAGGCGAGTGATTCGTCGGTCACCGCGCCGGCGAAGACATCGAGGATGAACTGCTTGTCCTCATCAAGGCGGCACACGAAACCGATGTGGGTCTTGCCGTCTACCTGTGCGGCAATCGGTTGACGTTGCCACGCCTCATCGACGGCGTTAGGAATCACCACGAGCCGATCTGCCAATTCCGGACAGCGGCCACGAAGGTGAGATGCCACGGCGTCCGAGACGGCGATTACACAGTCCACGCTGTCGGCCCACTGCTCAACGAAGTCGTCGTACATGCCGTGCCACACGGCAGCCAGCGGCACACCAAGCGCCTCCGCCACCGCGACACCAACTTGGCGTGAGGCGAACGGATGGCAGTAGACGACATCCGGCTTGCTCGCACATGCTTGAGCGACATCACTGCCGAGCTCGGATTCATCCCAGTTCGTCGGCAGATGCGTAGCGCCGCTGCCGCGCACTTGGTCTGCGAACGGTCCTGGCTTGCTCATCACCGTCACCTCATGACCAGCAGCGATCATGGCTCGCGTTGAGGCCAACACATGGTGGTGCAGCCCACCCATCGGGGCGTTGAAGAACAGCGGGATGAGGATGCGCACCCTCGCTCCTCTCTGGCACCTAGTCGCTGGACACCGCGCACAGGCTCCCACATGCTGTCAGCAACCACGCGTGAACACCCGCCTCGCGCACGCGCTGCGCGGAATCGCTGAGTCGCCTACATCTAGGCTAAGGCTCGAATACCCGCCTATCGCGGGCCCGGCACGCCGCCGTACGCCCCGGGCCTCGGAGGTCCCATGAGAAGCCGTCTGCAGCAGGTGCTGCGCACCGCCGGCAAGCCCATGGCTGTCCTGACCCGACGACTGCTGCACACCCTCGGCTCCGGCGCCTACGCAGTGCGCATGGCAGCGGCCTACAAGCGCAACCGCTACGAAAAGGTCGCCGCGCTCGGCGACCGTGCAGCCGCGCGTTTCGACCCCCTGGCATCGACTGAGGCATTGCGCTCACGCGCCGCGATGCAGATGGGGCAGGCGGTGAACGCGCTGGCGTACGCAACCCGTGGCGCGATGGCGTCACCGAAGTCGTTGAGTGCGCGCGGCAACGTGCTTGGGCTCACCGGCCGCGTGCTCGAGACCGACCCTCGGTGGCGACCGGTTGTGCCGTCGTCGATGGCAGCACCGACAGAACCTGTTGCTACGACAGTCTTATACGTCGCCAAGGAATCCATGCCGTGGCAGAACAACGGGTACTGCACCCGTTCTCACGAGACCCTGCTTGCAATTGCCAAGACCGGGCACACTCCCATTGCGGTGACGATGCCTGGCTACCCCGAGAAGGGCACCGCCGCCAGCAGCACAGTGGAAGGAATCGAGTACCGCCACCTGATTCCTGGCTCGGCCGCGGTGCTGAAGTTGCCCTACGACAACTACCTGCAACTGAGCACACAGCTATTCGCCGCGCAGATGCAGAAAATCCGCCCAGGTCTCATCCATGTCGGCTCGGGCCACCGCGGTTATGAAACAGCGCTCATGGGAGCCGCGCTGTCACGGTGGGCCAATGTCCCGTGGATCTACGAAGTGAGGTCGTTCTTCGAGACCACCTGGACTGCGAATGAGCGCTACATGGAGTCCAGCGAATATTTCGAGCGGCGATTGCGCAGCGAGACACGGGCGATGAAAGAGGCCGACCTCGTCATCACCCTGTCCGGACCCATGCGCGATGTCATCATCGATGTGCATGGAATCGCCCCCGAGCGTGTCGTGCAACTGCCGAATGCTGTCGACCTCAGCCGCTTCGAGGCGCGCGAGCGGGACGCCCAACTGCGCACCAAGCTCGGACTCGATGGCTGCTTCGTCCTCGGCTATGTGTCCAACCTCGACCACTTCCGCGAAGGCCAGGAAGTGCTACTCAAGGGTGTTGCACTGCTACGTAAGCGCGGCGTGAACGCCGCAGCGCTGCTCGTCGGCGATGGTCGTCGCCGCGCCGAGCTGGAGTCACTGGCGCGCAAGCTCGGCCTGGGCAAGCATGCTGTCTTCACCGGCAATGTGCCGTTCGATGAGGTCGACGACTACTACGCCCAGATTGACCTGTTCGTCGTGCCGCGGGTCAACGAGCGGGCCGGCCGTCTGGTGAGCCCCATGAAGCCGTTCGAGGCGATGGCGATGGGTGTGCCCATCATGGTCAGTGACTTGCCGGCGCTACTGGAGATCGCCGAGGACGGGCGCTGCGCTGTGTTCCGCCACGAAGACCCCGCGCACTTGGCCGATGTCGCGGCAGCGCTGCATGCCGACCCATCGGCTCGAGATTCCCTCGTTGCTCGGGCGCGAGCCTGGGTCACCACCGAGCGGACCTGGGATGCCAACGCCGCTGTCCTCGCCGATGCCTACGACCGGGCTCGTGCCAACTTCGCGCGCCGCGGGGGTGTGTGATGTATCGCGAACTCTGGGGCACCTACCCGCTGCACGCGGTGTCAGAGGCGATGAATTCACTGGACCACCTCGACTGGTCAGGTGCAAGCACTCCAGCCGTGTGGGTACATA
>CAYFKX010000077.1:0-5894 GCA_964343545.1 uncultured Bifidobacteriaceae bacterium
AACACTGCCTTGAACACTGGTGAGAACTAAGGCCGCGTCACGGTTTCTGTGCGATGCGCATACGCGTCCTGCGTCACAGTCCCCATGCCATCGGGCGACGCACCTCGCAGACGCACGCGTCTGGTTGTTGCCGTTCGGTGGCAATCCGCGCCGGCAACTCATCACGGAGAGCGCACTGGACTGGGACTGACCGTGCTCACCGTCGGCGTCGCCGTCGAGGAGACGGACGAGGACGGTGACCCGCTCGTTGGTGTAGCCGTGCTTGACTCGGTGCTGCCGGTCGGTAACTCGGTGGCGCTGCCGTCGGGGTAGCTCGCACTCGGTGTCACCTGCGCATCAGGTGTGCTGCTCGCGCCGTTGCCATCACCGCCACCGCCGGCCCAGTTGCCGCCGTCACCGGTCATATCGAGTTCGAACTTCTGGTCCCGTTCTCCGCGATAGGCACCTGCAATAAATGTGCCCCAGATGCGCGCTGGGTAGGAACCGCCAGTGAACGAACCCAGCCCGCCAGTGCCGTTGAGGGTGATGGGGCGGCCGGCGGCGTCTTCCTTGGTGAACATGACAGCTGCGGCGAGCGTCGGGGTGTAGCCGACAAACCACGCGGCTTTGCTCTCGTTGGTGGTACCGGTCTTGCCGGCCACCGAACGGCCAGCGCGGCTGGCAGCGACACCCGTGCCGTACCAGACCACTCGCTGCAGCGCATACGTCACTGAGTCGGCGACCTTGCGGCTGAACGCGCGCGCGGTGCGCACCTTGTGGCGGTACAGCACCTTGCCGGTGGAACTGCGTACTTCTGCTACGACCGTCGGGGTTGCACGGACCCCATGTGCGGCGAATGTTGCGTAGGCATTCGCAAGATCGATGGCATGCGGGCTGCAGGTGCCCAACGGGACCGAGAGCACAGGTTCTAGTGCTGGTGTGTCCGCAGGGATACCGGCGCGATGAGCGGCGTCGACCACCGAATCCGGGCCGATGGCGTCGGTGACACCGACATACACGGTGTTGACCGAGTGCACAGTGCCGTTGAGCAGCGAGGTGCGCCCGAATGAGGAGCCACCGAAGTTGCGCACCCGGTAGTCACCGAAGGTGGCGCCGGAGTTGCCGTTCCACACTGAGTCCAGTTGCACGCCCTTCTCCAATGCAGCCGCGAGCGCGAACGGTTTGAACACGCTGCCAGCTTGACCGATGGCATCGGTGGCGTTGTTGAGCTGGTTGCGCAGGTAGTCCGCGCCACCCCACATCGCTGCCACCTCGCCAGTGCCCGGGCGCACAGCGACCGCGCCGATGCGCAACCCGTCGGTGCCGCTGCGCGGACCGCGCTCGGCTATCGCCTCCTCTAATGCCACTTGGGCTTTCTCGTCGAATGTCGTGCGCACCTGCAGACCGCCAAGGTCAATCTCGCGTTGGGAGAAGCCAATGCGTAAGAGTTCCTGCTGCACCGACTCCAGCAGGAAGCCGCGCGGTCCGGCATACCTTTGCCTGCGGACCTCGCTGACGATGAACGGAAACTTCTGCTTCGCACGCACCTGCGCACTGATGGTCTTCATCTGCACCATTGAGTCGAGCACATACTCCCAGCGTTTGCGCAGTTTCTCCTCATGCCGCACTGGGTCATACAGAGCAGGTGCTCGGATAACTGCGGCAAGCACCGCGGACTGCGCGAGTGTGAGGTCCTGCACCCGCACAGCGAAATAGCTACGTGCCGCCTGCTTCACGCCGTAGGAGTTACGACCGAACCAGATGGTGTTGAGGTAGTCGCGCAGAATCTGTTTCTTGTCGCTGCGCGTCTCAAGTTTCAGGGCGAGAAAAAGCTCGCGCACTTTGCGCACGATGGTGCGGTCGTGGCTGAGGTAGGCGTTCTTTGCGTACTGCTGCGTGATGGTGGAGCCGCCTTCATACGGACCGCCGGTGACGTTGCTGAACAGCGCACGACCGATGCCGCGGATGGAAAAGCCAGTGTGCTTGTAGAAGTCGCGATCCTCTGCGGCGAGCACTGCAGCCTGCAACGAGTCGGGCATCGCAGACAACGTGACGCTGTCGCGGTTGGCGATGCCGACACTGGCCATCGCCGTGCCGTCATTCCACCTGATAGACGATAACTGCGCCGATGCCATCGCATTCGGCGTAGGCACGGGCAGGAACTGCAGCCATAGTGCAGTGACGAGCAAGAAACTGCCGGCGCCGATGAACGAGCCAGCAATGAATTGACGCCTCGTCGGGATGAACGCCGCCAGCCCGCGCCGACCGCGTCGCGGGTAGTCCACGTGTCGTGACCATGTGGCAACCGCCCGCAGCAATCTCATCGGCGGGCTCGGCCGTCCCCGAGGGTGTAGGTCAGGTGCACGTGATTCCACGAACAGTCAAGGCACACCTCCACCAGCCAGACATCGAACTCACCGAACTCACCGGCCATCAACACAAGATCCTCGTCGGTGTGGGCGCCACCGGCGCGCTCACCGAGGTCGTCGCCGTAGGCGTAGCGCACATGAACCAACCCAGGCTTTTCGCACCATGGGCAGGGACGCTCGGTCTGTTCCCCGAGGTTGCGAGCTGCCCGCAACAGATAGGGGTCGGGGTCCTTGTGCGCGGCGTACTCATAGTCCGGGGCCAACGATGTGCGCAGCACCTGCACCACCTGCCGCTTGCGCAGGCTGTGGTCGACCACCCCGCGCGGGCGAGCCGGGTCGGCCACGGCGTAAGCCGCCCTCGGGGCCGGGCGCGGTGGCTTGGTCGCCGGGGCGCCGGTGCCGAGCCGACTGCCCTGGATGCTCCCGCGCGCTCGTTGCATGTGCCAAGGCTACGGAACGCACCCCCCGGCCGCGCCCGTTCGAACTCCCCGGCTGCGCGCAGCCGAATCAGCAGCAACCGCAACGGCACCGAGAGGACGCCGGAGCCGTACCAGCGGCGATGGCACATGATTCGGACATATCTAGCCCGTTCAGGCGGTACCGCCTGAACGGGCTAGATATGTCCGAATCATGTGCCATCGCCGCTGGTACGGCTCCGGCGTCCTCTCGGTGCCGTTGCGGTTGCTGCTGATTCGGCTGCGCGCAGCCGGGGAGTTCGAACGGGCGCGGCCGGGGGGTGCGTTCCGTAGCCTTGGCACATGCAACGAGCGCGCGGGAGCATCCAGGGCAGTCGGCTCGGCACCGGCGCCCCGGCGACCAAGCCACC
Source organism: uncultured Bifidobacteriaceae bacterium (assembly GCA_964343545.1). Classification (GTDB taxonomy): domain Bacteria; phylum Actinomycetota; class Actinomycetes; order S36-B12; family UBA5976; genus RFTO01. The sequence goes on from CAYFKX010000077.1 coordinate 3,175, forward strand.
GCGCCCGGCCCCGAGGGCGGCTTACGCCGTGGCCGACCCGGCTCGCCCGCGCGGGGTGGTCGACCACAGCCTGCGCAAGCGGCAGGTGGTGCAGGTGCTGCGCACATCGTTGGCCCCGGACTATGAGTACGCCGCGCACAAGGACCCCGACCCCTATCTGTTGCGGGCAGCTCGCAACCTCGGGGAACAGACCGAGCGTCCCTGCCCATGGTGCGAAAAGCCTGGGTTGGTTCATGTGCGCTACGCCTACGGCGACGACCTCGGTGAGCGCGCCGGTGGCGCCCACACCGACGAGGATCTTGTGTTGATGGCCGGTGAGTTCGGTGAGTTCGATGTCTGGCTGGTGGAGGTGTGCCTTGACTGTTCGTGGAATCACGTGCACCTGACCTACACCCTCGGGGACGGCCGAGCCCGCCGATGAGATTGCTGCGGGCGGTTGCCACATGGTCACGACACGTGGACTACCCGCGACGCGGTCGGCGCGGGCTGGCGGCGTTCATCCCGACGAGGCGTCAATTCATTGCTGGCTCGTTCATCGGCGCCGGCAGTTTCTTGCTCGTCACTGCACTATGGCTGCAGTTCCTGCCCGTGCCTACGCCGAATGCGATGGCATCGGCGCAGTTATCGTCTATCAGGTGGAATGACGGCACGGCGATGGCCAGTGTCGGCATCGCCAACCGCGACAGCGTCACGTTGTCTGCGATGCCCGACTCGTTGCAGGCTGCAGTGCTCGCCGCAGAGGATCGCGACTTCTACAAGCACACTGGCTTTTCCATCCGCGGCATCGGTCGTGCGCTGTTCAGCAACGTCACCGGCGGTCCGTATGAAGGCGGCTCCACCATCACGCAGCAGTACGCAAAGAACGCCTACCTCAGCCACGACCGCACCATCGTGCGCAAAGTGCGCGAGCTTTTTCTCGCCCTGAAACTTGAGACGCGCAGCGACAAGAAACAGATTCTGCGCGACTACCTCAACACCATCTGGTTCGGTCGTAACTCCTACGGCGTGAAGCAGGCGGCACGTAGCTATTTCGCTGTGCGGGTGCAGGACCTCACACTCGCGCAGTCCGCGGTGCTTGCCGCAGTTATCCGAGCACCTGCTCTGTATGACCCAGTGCGGCATGAGGAGAAACTGCGCAAACGCTGGGAGTATGTGCTCGACTCAATGGTGCAGATGAAGACCATCAGTGCGCAGGTGCGTGCGAAGCAGAAGTTTCCGTTCATCGTCAGCGAGGTCCGCAGGCAAAGGTATGCCGGACCGCGCGGCTTCCTGCTGGAGTCGGTGCAGCAGGAACTCTTACGCATTGGCTTCTCCCAACGCGAGATTGACCTTGGCGGTCTGCAGGTGCGCACGACATTCGACGAGAAAGCCCAAGTGGCATTAGAGGAGGCGATAGCCGAGCGCGGTCCGCGCAGCGGCACCGACGGGTTGCGCATCGGCGCGGTCGCTGTGCGCCCGGGCACTGGCGAGGTGGCAGCGATGTGGGGTGGCGCGGACTACCTGCGCAACCAGCTCAACAACGCCACCGATGCCATCGGTCAAGCTGGCAGCGTGTTCAAACCGTTCGCGCTCGCGGCTGCATTGGAGAAGGGCGTGCAACTGGACTCAGTGTGGAACGGCAACTCCGGCGCCACCTTCGGTGACTACCGGGTGCGCAACTTCGGTGGCTCCTCATTCGGGCGCACCTCGCTGCTCAACGGCACTGTGCACTCGGTCAACACCGTGTATGTCGGTGTCACCGACGCCATCGGCCCGGATTCGGTGGTCGACGCCGCTCATCGCGCCGGTATCCCTGCGGACACACCAGCACTAGAACCTGTGCTCTCGGTCCCGTTGGGCACCTGCAGCCCGCATGCCATCGATCTTGCGAATGCCTACGCAACATTCGCCGCACATGGGGTCCGTGCAACCCCGACGGTCGTAGCAGAAGTACGCAGTTCCACCGGCAAGGTGCTGTACCGCCACAAGGTGCGCACCGCGCGCGCGTTCAGCCGCAAGGTCGCCGACTCAGTGACGTATGCGCTGCAGCGAGTGGTCTGGTACGGCACGGGTGTCGCTGCCAGCCGCGCTGGCCGTTCGGTGGCCGGCAAGACCGGTACCACCAACGAGAGCAAAGCCGCGTGGTTTGTCGGCTACACCCCGACGCTCGCCGCAGCTGTCATGTTCACCAAGGAAGACGCCGCCGGCCGCCCCATCACCCTCAACGGCACTGGCGGGCTGGGTTCGTTCACTGGCGGTTCCTACCCAGCGCGCATCTGGGGCACATTTATTGCAGGTGCCTATCGCGGAGAACGGGACCAGAAGTTCGAACTCGATATGACCGGTGACGGCGGCAACTGGGCCGGCGGTGGCGGTGATGGCAACGGCGCGAGCAGCACACCTGATGCGCAGGTGACACCGAGTGCGAGCTACCCCGACGGCAGCGCCACCGAGTTACCGACCGGCAGCACCGAGTCAAGCACGGCTACACCAACGAGCGGGTCACCGTCCTCGTCCGTCTCCTCGACGGCGACGCCGACGGTGAGCACGGTCAGTCCCAGTCCAGTGCGCTCTCCGTGATGAGTTGCCGGCGCGGATTGCCACCGAACGGCAACAACCAGACGCGTGCGTCTGCGAGGTGCGTCGCCCGATGGCATGGGGACTGTGACGCAGGACGCGTATGCGCATCGCACAGAAACCGTGACGCGGCCTTAGTTCTCACCAGTGTTCAAGGCAGTGTT
>CAYFKX010000078.1:0-5815 GCA_964343545.1 uncultured Bifidobacteriaceae bacterium
GCGTGGGCGATCTGCGCGATGACCGTCTTCTGCGACTCGCCATCAGGCAGCCCAATGAGATGCGAATTATCTTCAGCAACTTTCACGCCAGTCTTCAACGCCAGCCAGGTGATCCCAGTGAACATGAGCATCGAAATGGCGCCGAGCATGGCAAGTGTGGTGGCCGCGTTCTTGGACTTCGGATGCTTGAACGCGGGCACACCGTTGCTGATTGCCTCCACGCCAGTCAGGGCCGTGGTCCCAGATGAGAAGGCCCGTGCCAACAAGAACGCAAGCGCGAAACCGTTGTAGGTGTACACATGGGACGGATCCAAGGTCCACCCGGCACTCTCCGCAGTCAACGTCTGGCCGGCGAGAACCTGCCACAGGGCGTACCCGAGCATGAGGAAGATGGATCCGATGAAAGCGTAGACCGGGATGGCGAATGCCGCGCCCGATTCGCGCACCCCGCGCAGGTTCATCAAGGTCAGCAACACGATCAGACCGATGGCCACAGACACTTTGTGGTCGAACACAATGGGGAAAACCGACGCGATGTTGGCCACCGCTGACGCGATGGACACAGCAACTGTGAGGATGTAGTCCACCAGGAGCGCTGATGCAACGAGCAGTCCAGGTTTGGGCCCGAGGTTGACTGTGACCACTTCATAATCGCCGCCGCCCGAGGGGTAGGCGTGAACGTTCTGCCGATAACTCAGCACCACGATGGTGAAGACCAAGACGACCGCACCAGCAATCCACACTGTGACACCGGTCAGCGCCGCACCAGCCGCTGAGAGCACAAGCAGAATTTCCTGGGTGGCGTAGGCATTGCTCGACAGCGCATCTGAGGCGAACACTGGCAGCGCGATGCGCTTGGGCAACAGCGTCTCACCGAGCTTGTCGCTGCGCAGTTTGCGACCGAACACGAGTCGCTTGACAGACTCCCTGACTTTGCCCACAGGTTGGGAGCGTACGCTCCCGACTCGTGCACATCGTCATCATGGGCTGTGGTCGTGTCGGCAGCGCACTAGCGCAGATCCTCGACAGCGACGGGCTGTCCGTCGCCATCATCGACCAAGACGCAACCGCCTGGAAGCGACTCGCCCGGGGATTCAGCGGGCTGCGCGTGCACGGAGTCGGTTTTGACCGTGAGCGCCTGCTCGAGGCCGGGATCGACCGTGCTACCTCGTTTGTCGCCGTCTCCAGCGGGGACAACTCCAACATCATCGCCGCGCGAGTAGCGCGCGAGGTTTTCAATGTGCCGCACGTGGTGGCCCGGATCTACGACCCCAGACGTGCCGAGGTCTATGAACGTCTCGGAATCCAGACCGTCGCCACTGTCTCCTGGACCGTGGACCAGATTCTCCATCGAGTGCGCGGCGACCTGTCTCATGCCCAATGGCGCGACCCAGCCGGCAGCGTGGTGCTCGCCGAAGTCACGGTCGGGCAAGGTTGGCGTGGGCGTTCCGTGGCCGAGGTTGAGCGCGGACTACCTGGCCGGGTCGCCTTCCTCATCCGCTACGGCAGTGGTCTGGTCCCAACCGAATCCACGGTGGTGCAAGACGGTGACCTCGTGCATATCGCGGTCGCTGCGGACGCCCTGGCGCAGGCTCAGTCCCACCTCGAGCGCGGACCGGAGGGTCAACGATGAGAATTGCTGTTGCTGGGGCAGGCAAAGTTGGTCGCGCCATCGCGCGCGACCTGCAGTTGCGTGGCCACGATGTTCTCGTCATCGACAAGGAAGACCAGCGCACCCACCCCGACATCCCGCCTGGCGTTGAACTGCTGCAAGCGGATGCCTGTGAGGTGGCATCCCTGGAGCGCGCCGAACTTGCTCGTTGCGGTGTGCTCGTCGCCGCCACCGGGGACGACAAAGTCAACCTTGTGGTGTCACTTCTTGCGAAGACCGAATTCGGGGTGCCACGTGTCGTGGCCCGTGTCAATCACCCCCGGAATGAATGGATGTTTGATGAGTCGTGGGGCGTCGACGTGGCTGTGTCCACTCCGACCATGCTGACCGCGCTCGTGGAAGAGGCAGTGAGTGTCGGCGAATTGGTCAGGCTCTTCAGTTTCCGCACTGGCGACGCAAACCTCGTGGAATTGACCTTGGCCCCGGACAGCCCCGTCATCGGTGCCCGAGTCGGCGACATCACCTTGCCAGCCGACACCGCGCTCGTGGCAATCGTGCGCGACCAGCGCGTCCTCACTCCGCTAGCCGATGACCCACTCGAGGCCGGCGATGAACTGCTGTTCGTGACCTCAGCCCAGCATGAGCAAGAACTGCAGGCTCTGCTCTCCCATCACGAGGACTAGTCGGCGGCGCGGCGAAGTATGCGCCAGGTGATCCAGCCGCCAATGATGAACAAGGGGTAGCCCATCGCAATTTTCGCGATGCCGAGCGCCGTTGTCTGGTCCGCACGCAGCAGCGGTACTTGAACTAGAAGTTTGCCCGCGAAGATGCCTACCCACACCCAACTCGCGCGCAGCGCGCGACGAAAGTGGTCGGGGTTGTTCTTCCAGTCGAAGTTCTCGCGGAACAGCGCGGCGGCATAGCCGATGAGAGGTTTGCGCACCGCAATGGAGACCAACAGCGCTAGGAGGTAGGCAGCATTGGTCACGATGCCGGGAAGAAAGAAATTGGAAGCCCGATGGGTTCGGTCAGCGATGAAGGCCGAGATGGCAACGCCGACGAAACCCGAGACAACCTGCTGCAGTTTCTGTCGACGAAGCAACCTGAGCACCGCCACTGCGACACCAGTGGCGACCGCGCAGGTCAGGCTTAACCGCAGGTCGTGCTTGGTCACCAGCCAGGCAACGACGAAAACCAGTGAAGGCAGACCAGAGTCCACCATCCCGCGAACGCCCCCGAGGGCCTCGCGCATGGACTCAGCCATACTGACACGAGGCTCTTGCTGATCGTCGGGTTCGCTGGTCACAGTGCTTATTGCCCTTCCGCCTTGGCGCGCAGTGAGTAGCGCGGATTGAAGATGGCGGCACGACCGCGATAACTGACAACACGTCCCGATGCGGTGACGGTGCGCCCAGGTTCGATGCCTGACAGCCGTCGCCGGCCGAGCCACACCAGCGAGACGGCACCCGAGCCGTCATACAGATCTACCTCGAGCAACGGCAGAACCTGCCGCGGTCGGAAGGTGATACTCGAGACGACACCGTGCACTTTGCTCACCGCACCCGCCGTGAGCTCGGCCATGGGGACCGCACCCGCTTGTCGGGTCTGGCCCAGCAGGTCCTCGGCCTCAAGCTGCTCTGAGGATGCCAGCAGTCGAGAGCGCACTCGCCGCCACCACACGCGCACCGGACTCATCAACGAGATGCCTCCGCCGCAAACCCAGTGGAACCAAATCCCCCGTCGCCGCGATAGGAGCCAGGCAGCCGCGACACCACATGAAACTGTGCAACCTCAACGCGTTGGATGATGAGTTGGGCGATGCGGTCGCCTCGGTGCACCGTGTGCGGCAGGTTCGGGTCGTGGTTGATCAACAACACCGAAATTTCGCCACGGTAGCCCGCGTCGATGGTCCCGGGCGCGTTGACCATACCGATGCCATGTTTCAACGCCATTCCGCTGCGCGGGTGGACGAATGCGGCAAACCCGTCGGGCAAAGCGATTGCGATACCTGTCGCCACGAGCACTCGCTGACCGGGGGCAATGGTGACCTCGGTGCGGGCGTGCAAGTCAGCGCCGGCATCCCCTGGGTGCGCATAAGACGGCACCGGCAAGCCGTCATCGAGCAGCGTGAGCAGCACATCAACCGACACGAGAGCCTCCTGCGCAGCAGAGTAGTCGGCAGCGCCACGCAGGCGGGCAGGCGTAGCCGTGCCATGGCACAGTTGCACTGTGCTCACCCTCGGGTATCGCGAGCGACTGTGGCTCGGGCCAGTCGGCTGGCTCAGTGCTCTGGGTTTTGCTGCCAGTCTCGGAGTTGCCTATGCCGCAGCCACAACGGCACGGTGGGGCTGGGTTGTCGCTGCTGCGTGCGCTGTGGTCACTGCTGCGTTCGCACGGCATCGCGCCCCCCTGGTCGCGGTGTCTGCCACCGACTTCACAGCGGGCGAGGCGCACATTGAATTGCGCCACCTTGACGGCGTCCGTGCGCTGACTGCCGCACAAGTCACGCTGCTACGTCGACACGCTGATGGCGGCCGTGGCTGGTGGTGCGCGCCTGGCTGGGTCCGCACGGGCGTCCTCGTCACCATCAGTGATGCCACCGACCCCCACGAGTTTTGGGTTGTCGCCACTCGCAGACCCGAGCAGTTGACGCAGGCGCTCACTGATGCAGGTGTGCCACCATTAGCCCATGGGTCGTCGTCGGATCGCTAGGCGGGTCGCCTCACCAGTAGGTGCTGCTGCCGCCTGGGGAGTGCGCGCCGCGCTGGCTGCTGCCTATCGCAGGCGCACAGGTAAGCAACCACCGCGACCAGGGCACAGAGATGCATCCCTGAAGCACGCACTGGTGTGGTCGGTGCTATCCGCCGCCGCCCTGGCGCTGGTTGAGGTGTTGGTGACCCACGTATTCCGCAGTCGCGAGGACCACCCACAGTCACAGGCACCGGGCACGTCGGGCAATCCCGACGAACATTCGCGCCGCTAGACCAACACAGTCCGCGAAACCATCACACCGAGCACTCGTCAAACTGTCGACGGAGTCAGTCGCACTCTTTGCAGATCAACTGCCCGTTCTTCTCGCGGGACAACTGGCTGCGGTGGTGGACCAGGAAACACTTCGAGCAAGTGAACTCATCGGAGCGTTTCGGTACTACTTGCACAGTCAATGACTCGTCAGACAAATCCGCACCAGGCAGTTCAAGGTTCTCCGCTGCCTCAGCTTCATCGACATCCACGGCCGAGGCAGCCTTAGCGGCACGTTGTGCCTTCAGCTCCTCGAGGCTCTCCTCGGCAAGCTCCTCATCGGTCTTGCGGGGGGCGTCGTAATCGGTGGCCATGGTGTGGCGCAGTCCTTTCGTCGGCTCTGGTGGTCAGGCGCGCGTAGGGTGCCACATCCCCGCCCAGAATGTGCGGCAGTACGCACAAACCCCGCATTCGTGTCAGGTGGGCGCACGTCGAGGCTGTGTCAGGAGCCACTGCGACCACCGTCTCGGTGTAGGAACAGCGCATGCCTCGCTACGCCCTCGGCGACCTGGTCCCGACTGTCCACCCGGACGCATACGTACACCCTGAGGCCGTGCTCATCGGCGATGTGACCATCTCGGCTGGCTCGTCGGTGTGGCCGATGGCGGTTCTGCGCGCAGACTCCGACCGCATTGTCATTGGCTGTGACACGTCCGTTCAAGATGGCGTGGTCATCCACACCGCTCACGGCTTGCCCACTGTGGTCGGTGACCGAGTGACCATCGGACACTTGGCACACCTTGAGGGATGTGTGGTTGACCACGACGCTCTCATCGGCGTGAATTCGGTGGTACTGCACCGGGCACACATTGGCGAAGGTGCGCTGGTGGCCGCCGGTGCCGTTGTGACCCCGGGCACGCAGGTGCCGGTGAGAGCGATGGCAATGGGCGTGCCGGCGAAGATTCGTGCAGATGCCGTCACAGCCGCAGCATTCGCATCAAATGTCGATGCTTATCGCGACTTTGCGCGCAGGTATCCGCGAGAACTTCGCCGCCTGCCCGACTAGGCCGCTCAACGGCGGAGGCAACCAACCCAAAGTCGCAGTGGGCCTCAGATGCCAGAGCCAAGAACGTCCGCAACCGCTAGTTCCCTGGCCAACTGCGGCCACAGACCAGCATTGGCGGCGATAACAACGGAACTGCTCGGTGGCCCGCCATCAAGGTCGCCAATCTGACCACCGGC
>CAYFKX010000079.1:0-5640 GCA_964343545.1 uncultured Bifidobacteriaceae bacterium
CCTTGTAGCGGCGGGACCAGTTCGTGGGCTCCTCGGTGTAGGGCTGGCGCAGGACCCCGTAGACGCGCTCCAGACCCTCTTGGCTCACCACATCGCGCACGCCGACGTCCTCGACGGCATCCACCGGAACCTTGACTGTGAGATCGCCTTGCTGAACGCGCAGTACCAGGTACTCACGCTCAGCCCCGCGCACGGTACGGGTTTCTATGGCCTCAACGAGGGCTGCTCCATGGTGGGGGTACACAACGGTGTCGCCAACCTTAAATCCCATGGAATTTTGCCCCTTTCTAAGGGCTCAAGAATACCACGCTAGGAATGCTCGCTGTCAGGCGGACCATAGACTGCGCAGTCGTGAACAGGCAGCTAAACGTGGAGCCACACATGGAGTTAACAGTGCAGCCGAATCAGTTTGCGCGCACAACCACACGCGCCCGCACGTTCAGCATGGCAATCCTGTTGACAGCCGCGCTAGCCACGGCTGGTTGCTGGCAGGGTCAGTCAGCCGCGACGTACCAGCAGGCCACCCTGGGCGCAACTGGCGACGGCGTCGAGAAGGACTCCGCTGACCGTGCCGTCGGCGTGCGCGGCGCGCTGCTGGTTTCTGATGGGCAACGGCTCGCAGTGGTCGTCACCTTGGTGAACCACAGCGAGGAACCGGATGCACTCGTAGCAGTGGCCATCGAGGGAACATCCTTCGGCGAACTGCAGACCCCGATTCCAGTGATGCCTGGTCAGACCACAAGCATCGGGCAGAAGAACTCTGCATTGCACATCCTCGGCAGCGGACTGTCGTCAGCTGGTAGCAGATTCGTGGATGTGCAGTTCGTGTTTCGAAATGGCGGTGTCATTGACACGACATTGCTCATCCGCGCCAATGAAGGCATCTGGGCGGACATCCCGCTGGCTCTCTGACGCTCTCTGAGGCCAGATGTGCACTTCAGACCTCGGGTGCCTCCAGGCGATAGCCCAGGCCCCGCACGGTCTGTAGAAGCGACGGGTTGGACGGGTCGACTTCGATCTTCCCGCGCAAGCGCTTGATGTGGACGTCGAGCGTCTTGCCGTCGCCCACATAGTTGGAGCCCCAGATGCGGTCAATCAACTGCCCACGTGTGAGGACTCGACCTGCATGACGCATCAGCAGTTCAAGCAACTCGAACTCCTTCAGCGGCAGGGCCACTGGCTCGGTCCCCACGCTCACGATGTGACGCTCGACATCCATCCGGATGGGCCCAACCTCAAGCACGGATGAGGCGACATCCTTAGCCTCACCCCGTCGTCGCAGAACCGCCCGGACGCGGGCAACCAGCTCACGGGAAGAGTAGGGCTTCGTCACGTAGTCATCAGCACCGATTTCCAAGCCGACGACTTTGTCGATTTCGTCGTCCTTCGCAGTGACAATGATGATGGGCACATCCGACTTTTCCCGGATGGCTCGACACACCTCGGAGCCAGACATCCCTGGCAGCATCAAGTCCAGCAACACAATGTCGGCACCATTGCGGTCAAATTCGCCGAGCCCTGCGACTCCATCCATGGCGCTGGAGACTTCAAAGCCCTCACGCCGCAACAGGAAGGTCAGCGCCTCGAGGATGCCTGGTTCGTCTTCAATGACAAGCACGCGGGTCATCGGTCTCCTCCATCAGCCGCATTTGCGGGCTTCTCGGCTGCTAACGCTTCATCATCGTCTTCGGGTGCGTCAAAAAGTCCCGCAGGGTCGATGTAAGCAGGCAGTCGCAACGTGAACGTCGCACCCTGACCCGGTACCGAGGTGACTGTGCAGTCTCCACCGTGATTCACGCAGACGTGTTTCACGATGGCCAGTCCTAACCCAGTGCCGCCAGTCTCCCGCGAACGCGCTGGATCCACCCTGAAGAACCGCTCAAAAAGTCTTGCCTGTACTTCGTCAGGGATGCCGTCTCCTTGATCGGTCACGCTGACTTCAACGGCATCATCGCCCCGATGGACTTCGACCGTCACCGTGCTGCCACTCGGCGAATGACTCACCGCGTTGGTTAGTAAGTTCCGCAATGCCATCACCAACTGCTCGCGGTCTCCGAAGATGCCACAACCGCGATCGCCGGCGACGTTCACCTCGACACCCTTGTTGGATGCCACCTGTGAGACCGCATCCACTGCGGTGGCAACAATGAAATCCACATCAATGGGGTCGATAGTGCGCAGACCTTCGTGGTGCAAGAAGGAAAGGTCGAGCAGGTCGGCAACCAGGCCAGCCAGCCGCTGTGCCTCCAACCGCATCCGCTTGGTGAAGTGCTTCACCGCTTCGGGGTCGTCGGAAGCCTCATCGACTGCCTCAGCCAGCAACGACAACGCACTCACCGGAGTCTTCAACTCATGGGAGACATTGGCTACGAAGTCTCGGCGCACTGCGTCAAGGCGCCGTGCCTCGGACACGTCATCGAAGGTCAGCAGAATCTTGCCGTCAGAGAATGAGGAAGCGTGGACGATGAAGTCATCACGTTCCTCGCCCCGGCGCACATCCCAGTCGCGGGAGGCCGGCGTGTTGTTCGTGCGCACGTGCTCGACGAGTTTGCGCAGTCGGGAGGAGCGCAATCGCTCGTTGCGTACCAAGTTCAACGGCACGGCGGCTGGCGATAGATACTGAATGGCTCCCACGTCGTCGACGAGAACCACAATGCCCGGCAGGGCGCTGAGGAGCTGGGTGAGCTCGGCTGCCACGCCCATGAGTCTAGGAAGCCACACTGCCCGCTTCCACAGCCCAGACCCCTTCGAGAGGTCATTTTGCTGGGCATTCATTCGCTGTTTGCCCCGCGTTCATCCCCACGCGCGTGCCAGGCAGACCTAGCGAGGCACGGGCCTGCGGTATACCGTGGCAGCCATGAGCCCGACTGCGCGCGCCGCATTGCGCCGAGTCGCTGTGTTCAGCGTCCACACCTCGCCACTGGATCAGCCAGGTATCGGAGATGCCGGCGGGCTCAACGTCTACGTCACGCAGACCGCACTGCAACTGGCGCGCAAGGGCATCGAAGTGGACATCTTCACTCGAGCAACATCCTCCGCAGTGCCTGCCGTGGTCCCACTGGCCGACGGTGTCGCGGTACACCACGTCGATGCTGGTCCTTTGCAACCGCTTCCCAAGGGCGATCTGCCGGCCCAGTTGTGTGCGCTCACATCCGGGGTGCTGCGCGCGGAGTCACAGCGACCTGAAGGTTGGTATGACCTCATTCATTCCCATTACTGGCTGAGCGGACATGTGGGCTGGCTGGCAACGGAGCGTTGGCGGGTGCCACTGGTGCACACGATGCACACGATGGCTCGGGTAAAGAACAGCCACCTCGCTGGTCTGGAATCGCCGGAACCTTCGACTCGGGTCATTGGCGAGCAGCAGATTGTTGCCATCGCGTCGCGGTTGATAGCGAATACGCAGGATGAAGCGCAAGACCTAGTCACCCTCTACGCAGCCGACCCCGCGAAAATCTCGGTGGTCAATCCTGGCGTGGATCTGGACGTGTTCCACCCGGGCAGCAACGTCGCCGCGAGAGCCAGCCTTGGTCTGTCACCCGATGCGCTGGTTGTGACTTTCGTCGGACGTATCCAGCCACTGAAAGCACCCGATGTCCTGGTTCGGGCCGCCAGCGACTTGAGCAGAGAGTTCGGCAGGCGATTGGGAATCGTCATCTGCGGTGGCGACTCCGGTGACTCTGGTGCTGGGCTGCAAGAGCTACGCGCCTTGGCACACACATTGGGCGTCAGTGAGTCGGTCACCTTCCTGCAGCCTCGCCCTGCACAGGACGTCGCGCTGCTGTATCGGGCGAGCGACGTTGTCGTCGTGCCGTCGTACTCGGAATCATTCGGCCTCGTCGCACTTGAGGCCCAGGCCTGCGGGGTGCCAGTCGTGGCTGCAGCAGTCGGTGGCCTGCGTACCGCAGTGCGCGACGGCATTTCGGGGGTTCTGGTCAGTGGCCATAACCCAAGCCACTGGGCATCAGCGATTGCGACGTTGCTACGCGACGAACCTCAGCGGCGGCGAATGGCTGATGCTGCGGTTCTGCACGCCCTGTCATTCAGTTGGGAGCAGTCCACGGCCAAACTCATCGCTGCGTACGAGCACACGTTGGCATCGAGTCAGCATCCATCGCTGCTCTAAACTTCCCAAGTCGCCTTGAACCGCCGCAGCTGGCGTCCAGGACTCGCGGCAGACACCACATGTATCGCATGATGACTTCTGGAGGAGCGCGATGGCCACGCATACCTTGATCCTCGTCCGCCATGGCGAAAGTGAGTGGAACGCGAAGAACCTCTTCACTGGCTGGGTTGATGTTGCACTGAGTGACAAAGGCCGCACCGAAGCGGCCCACGCGGGAGAACTCATGACCGACTCCGGGGTGCTCCCGGACTCACTCCACACCTCGGTACTGCGCCGGGCGATTACTACTGCGCATCTGGCACTTGAGTCCTGCGATCGACTCTGGGTGCCGACCTATCGCACCTGGCGACTGAACGAGCGTCACTATGGCGCCCTGCAGGGCAAAGACAAGAAGGAAACTTTGTCTCAGTACGGCGATGAGCAGTTCAAGCTGTGGCGCCGTTCGTATGACACACCGCCACCGGAACTCGAGGCGGACTCGCAGTGGTCGCAGTTCAATGATCCCCGATACGCGAGCTTGCCGCCGGAGCTGCGCCCACGCACCGAATGCCTGAAAGATGTCGTCGCGAGGATGCTGCCGTACTGGTACGACGTCATCGTCCCAGACCTGCGTTCGGGCAGGACGGTGATGGTTGCAGCACACGGCAACTCGCTTCGGGCTCTGGTCAAGCACCTCGATGGCATCAACGACAGCGCCATTGCCGAACTGAATATTCCGACTGGAATCCCGCTGGTTTATGAACTTGACGAGGACATGCAGCCTCTCGTGACGGGTGGTCGCTACCTTGACCCGCAGGCTGCGGCTGAGGCAGCTGCGGCGGTTGCAAACCAAGGGCGTTAGGGCGGATAACCGCTCACTGCACAAGTCGCTGAAAGTCCAGCGTGACTTCACCGAGACGCCAACGCTGTTCGCTACCACAGATGGGCCAGCCGTCGGCCTGCAGTTGCTGAACTGTTGCAACGAAACGTTGACGAGCGCTGAAGACGGCGAGCCCAGCGTTACGCGCCCAGGCATGGTCAAGGGCTGCTAACAGCTGGTGCACTGGTTCACCGTCCACGTTACGGTGAATCAGCGATTTGGGCAGCCGGGTGGCGAAACGTGAAGGCTCTCCCAGGGTCGACACCTGCGCTGACAGTGTCAGCGTGACCGGTACCGCGCCGCGCTCGCCGTCGGCTTGCACGCACAACCACGTGCTCAAACGGCCAATCTCGTCGCAGGTACCGTCAATGAGCACGCCACCTGGCGCTAGCCGGCGACACATCATCGTCCACGCAGATTGAACCTCGGCCTCGGGATACTGGCGCAGTACGTTGAATGCTCGGATGACGTGCGGTTGACGATTGCCGCTGGGTATCTCAAACCCGCCGACCGCAAACTCCAACCCGGGTCTGGCCAGTGGCAACGCCGCAGCCACGCGCTGCGGGTCAATTTCAATGCCGAGCACTTTGATGTCGTCACGGACATGTGCGTGCAACCGTTGCCACCACTCGACAGTCGTGGCTGGCGAGCGGCC
>CAYFKX010000080.1:0-3399 GCA_964343545.1 uncultured Bifidobacteriaceae bacterium
GACCTCAGTGTGCTCAGCCGCACCTCACCCAAGACGGTCAGCCAGGCGATGTCGCGAGCCAATGCCGATGCGCTGCTGATGATGATGCTCGGCGTCGTCAACGGCGGCACTGGCGGCAATGCTCGTATCTCCGGGGTCAAGGTTGGCGGCAAGACCGGCACCGCCCAGACCCAGCCGGGAACCCCGCCTCACGCGTGGTTCGTCGGAGTGGCACCAGTGAACAACCCGAAAGTGGCCGTGGCGGTGGTGATTGAGAACGGCGGCGGTGCCAGCGAGATCAGCGGTAACCGACTAGCCGCACCGATTGCCCGCGCAGTCATTCAAGCGGTGCTCAAGAGCGCAAGGTAAAGCGAGCCGGCACCGCTGCGCTCGGTCAATAGAATGCGACAACATGACTGACGGGAGACCGGCGTGACAACCCACGAAGGCCAACGCCTCGCGGATCGTTATGACCTCGGCGCGACTTTGGGCAGCGGCGGCATGGCCGAGGTCCTCGAAGGCCAGGACACCAAACTCGGCCGTCGCGTTGCCATCAAACTCCTTCACGCCGACCTCGCCCGCGACCCGTCCTTCCACGAGCGCTTTCGCCGTGAGGCGGTCGCAGCCGCGTCGCTGAACCACCCCAACATCGTCTCGGTGTACGACACCGGCGAAGAACCGCTCACTGGCCCAGGCAGCGAGCTCACCGAGCTTGTACCCCGCCCCTTCATCGTCATGGAGTACGTCGACGGCATCACTTTGCGCCAACTCATCAACAGCGGCCGCAAGCTGCTGCCCGAGCGCGCCATCGAAATGGTGTGCGGAGTCTTAGCGGCGTTGGACTACTCACACCGCAATGGCATCGTGCACCGCGACATCAAGCCGGCAAACGTCATGCTCACACGAAGCAGCGAAGTCAAAGTCATGGACTTTGGCATCGCACGCGCGCTGGCCGACCACTCACAGACTGTCACCCACGGTCCGCAGGTGCTGGGTACTGCGCAGTACCTCTCGCCAGAGCAGGCCAAAGGCGAGGTCGTCGACGCGCGCAGTGACCTGTACTCCACCGGTTGCCTGCTCTATGAATTGCTATGCGGGCGGGCGCCCTTCACCGGCGAGTCGCCGGTGTCGGTGGCGTATCAGCATGTGAGCGAGCCAGTAATTCCCGCATCGCAGATCGATCCAACTCTGCCCGCTGGCGTTGATGAAGTGCTCGAGAAGGCGTTGGCGAAGCGTCCTGACGACCGGTACCAGTCAGCTGCGGAGTTCGCGGACGAATTGCAGAAGGTGCTCGCTGGGACCTTCGAGCGAACGGCCGCACTCGCCGTGACCCCGGCCGCCGAGCGCACCACGATGATGGACCCGGTCAAGGCACCGCTGGTGATGCCTACCCCGGCCGAGCCGAAGAAGGACAACCGCACCCTGTGGATGTGGTTGGGCCTCGGCGGCGCGGTGCTTGGCGTGGCCGCATTGGTACTGCTGCTAGGCAATCTGCTGACTGGCGCGGGCAAGACCGATCTGGTGAGCGTGCCGGATGTGACTGGCTTGAGCGTCGCCGATGCAAAGGCAAAGTTGGCCAAAGCAGGATTGAGTCTGGGAGCGCAGGACACGCGTCCGTCGACCACCGTCCCTCAGGGAACCATCATTGAACAGTCGCCCATCCGGGACGAAGACTTGCCGCGAGGCGGCAAAGTCGACGTCATCATCAGCGGTGGCTCGGGCAGCATCAAGGTGCCGGACTTACGCAATTACCCCACGATCAACGATGTCCGCGATGCACTTATCGAAGTGGGTCTGAACCTCGGCGCGGTGACGTACGTTGACTCTGATCTGCCAAAGGACACCGTCATCTCGCAAACACCTGGCGCTGGATTCAACCTCGCGCCAGGTGCGCGCGTGAACATTGAGGTCTCCTCAGGCACAAAGGTGGTTCCGAGTGTGCTGGGCATGACCGAGGTACTTGCCCGAGCGACACTGCTCAGTGCTGGTTTCCAAGTGAGTGTGGAATATGAGCCTGATGTCGCACTGCCACCTGAGACGGTGGGCAAGGTAACCGCTCAGGTGCCAAAGGCATTGGGCGATGACGGGCTGCCGGTGAAGGCGGATGCCGGCTCGACGGTGTACATCATCATCAACGCGACCGCGCCGACGAGCACACCAACGCCGACCCCGTCGGCCTCCTAGTCGCAGACCGCGACACCCGAGGTCAGTACCTGCAGCCCTGTGTGTCACCTTCAGCGATGCTGTGTCACTCGCACTTACCTTCGGCGCATCCCTAGCCATGTCGTGTGGCAGGCACCGGCGCGGGTCACCAGGGCAGTGACGGCTGGTTGACCCACGGCTCAATCGCCGGAAAGACCCAGTGAAATAGCGCGGCCACAGCTGCGAGCACCAGCAACGCCGCCTGCACTACTTTTGCGAGCAACGGGCCGGGCAAATGACGCCAGATCCAGGCGTACATCACCTGCGCCACTTCAACTCTTGGGGCGCCCACTTGGTCGCCGGCTGGGTGCGCACCAGATGTCCCCACCACACCAGCCGTCGAGCCGCCGAGCCGACCGGGTGACAGGTGGTCAAGGTGATGAGGCGGCCACGCGCATTGCGCCACGGCCTGGACTTAAGGACCCAGTTCTCATTGGGGCGCACAATCTTGGACTTGTCGAGTGCGTAGATGTACCAGGTGTCCCGGATCCGGATGATGACTCTGTCGCCACGCTTGAGCTTGTCTAGGTGACGAAATGGTGCCCCGTGCGTTGTGCGGTGCCCCGCGATGCCCATGTTGCCGATGCCGCCGGCACTTGCACTGCCCGGGTAGTGGCCGACTCCGTGGTTCAGTGCACGGGTGGATGTGCCCTCGACAATCGGCTGACCCCACAGGTCACGTTTCTGCAAGGCGGGGACGAACATCAACCCGATGGTCTTAATGGGTTTGCGGGTGGACGTGTGTGTGTCACTGCCTGCCTGCGCGCCCGAGCCGGTGTGTGTTCCTGAGCCAGTCTGCGAGCCCGAGCCGGTGTGCGTGCCACCACTGGGAGTCGGAGCCGGTAGTGGTCGCGACGGACCAGGGATGCCGTCGGAGTCAAGAGTTGCGCCCCATTGGTCAACCACCGAGGTGCGACCAGCTGCGAATGCTTTCTGTGCAGTGAGGTCGGTCCACCAGTTTTGCCAAACCACGAACAGCGCAAGCACGACTGCCGCGGTGATGAGTAACTCTCCGAGGCCCGATAGCCATCGGTTGCGGGGCTGGCGTCCTGGTGGCGTCGTCATAAGTTCGCGCCCCCCTCGGCTCCGAGATGTGTTGCAGCTATCGCCCAGCGCAATCGCGAGGTCACTGCCTGCTCCCACTCTGAGCAGCGGGTCCGGTGGCCAGGACCGCCCAGCGCAACTGTGCAGTCATCATCGGTTGCCACTTTCTGTTGC
>CAYFKX010000080.1:3499-5636 GCA_964343545.1 uncultured Bifidobacteriaceae bacterium
GGTGTTGCCTACGCACTTAATTGCGCTGGTCGCGACAATCCGCTGATCCATCACTTGCACCGCGCGTGCACCTCCGCGCCACAACGCGTTCACGACTGCCTGAACATCCTGCTGGTGTACGACAAGGTCGTTCGGGTCGATATCTGGCTCAAGCCGCGCCGACTCCGGGGCGTCATCCAATGTCACTCGCACCGCCGGGCCGGTGACCGGCTTGCCGCCCACTCGCGGAGTCAACGCCGCCACAGCGGCTTCGGCTTTGGCAAGGCCGGGGGCATCCGCGGCCAAACCCAGCGCATCCACCTGGGTACGTTGCACGTTCACTCGACGCTGCAGACGCGCTACTTGCTGGCTGGACTCACGAACGAGGTCTTTCAGGTCGGCGACCTGGTCTGAGCGCAGGTTCGTGCCGCGCGAGATGACCGCTGATGCTGTGAACAGCCCGCCAGCGAGCACGAAGACGAGCACCCCCACGACGTAGCGCACGCGGGCGGCCGCGCTCGCCTCACGTACCGCCTCAAAGGGTGACTTCACGGGTCGTACCGTAGACAAGCGAGAACAGCGATGTGGCTGAAACGACCTGCCCGGCTATGCCCTAGATTTGTGTCCTGTGCGGGCCGTCCCGCACCTGCACCGAAAGGCCAGGACCCTATGCCCGTCTCCCGTCGTCGCAAGAAGGTCGAGCAGTCTGTCGCAGGCGCCGCTGAGGTGACCCCGGTCAAGCTCGACAACCCGCGCTGGCTGGTGCCGACAATGGTCGGCCTGTTCCTCATCGGCCTGGCTTGGCTCGTGGTGTTCTACCTCGCCCCTGACCTCGGCCCGTTCGCCCGATTGGGCAACCTGTGGTCAGTCGTCGTTGGGTTTGTGTTCCTCGGCGGCGGCTTCAGCCTCGCCACTCGCTGGCGCTGACTCCCCGAGGGCCGCGTACGCGCGGCAGCCGTGCGTGTCTGCGTCAATGTCAGAACGCAGTGCCCTCGCGGATTGCTTTCGTGCGGATGAAATACATGACCAGCATGACCACGATGATGACGGCGAGTCCGTAGGTCACTTGATTCTCGGTGCGTCGCCCCGTGCGTTTGGTGCCGACCAACACCAGCGTGGTCGCAGCACCCACCACACCTCCGCCAAGGTGAGCGCGCCAGTCGATCCCTGGCGTGAACCCGATAGCGATGTTGATGACTAACAGGGTGAGTGCGTTGGTGACATCGAAGCCTGCGCGGCGGCCGATGACAATGAATGCTGTAAGCAACCCGAAGATGGCACCGGATGCGCCGACACTCTGCGTCATCACCGATGAGAAGCAGTACGACGCGATGCTGCCGCCGAGCGCGGACATGAGATAGAGCGTGAGGAAGCGATTACGCCCAAGCAGTTGCTCGATTGGCTGACCAATGGACCACAACGCGATCATGTTGCTTGCGATGTGCAGGAAGCCCGCATGCAAGAACGCCGCAGTGATGAACCGCCACCACTCGCCCCCGTTGCCGATGGCATCGGGCTGCATTGAGTACTGCTCCGTGAGTTGACCGCCAGTGAGGTAGTCCGCGAAGAACAGGCCGATGTTGAGCATGACCAGGGTCGTGGTGACTTGAGTCTGCCCACTCGGGCGGGCGAACCAACGGCTTGCCATCGCGAATCCTCAGTTTCCTTCTGGTGCGTGCGGTCGCAGCAACTCAGGCGGTGGTGATGGTGACGCGCTCAATGACGACCGGGTCGAGCGGGCGGTCCTGTGCACCGGTCGGCGTGGTCGAGATTGCGTCCACGACATCGCGGCTGGCCTGGTCTGCGCACTCACCGAAGATGGTGTGACGCATGTTCAGGTGCGAGGTCGGGCGCACAGTGATGAAGAACTGCGAGCCATTGGTGTTCGGCCCGGCGTTGGCCATGGCCAGCAGGTACGGGCGGTCGAAGACCAGCTCGGGGTGGAACTCGTCCTTGAACGGCCAGTCCGCGCCAGTCGGCTGGCCGGTGCCGGTGCCTTGCGGGCAGCCACCTTGGATCATGAAGTCGCGGATAACGCGGTGAAAGATGAGGCCGTCGTAGAACGCCTTGCCGGTCTTGGTGCCGTCGGCGAGACCCACGAAGTTGGCAACCGTCTTCGGTGCGTGGTCGGCGAACAGGTTCAGTGTGATGTCGCCGC
>CAYFKX010000081.1:0-5632 GCA_964343545.1 uncultured Bifidobacteriaceae bacterium
TCGAGGCGCTACTAGCGGTCGCGGCTGACCAGCGACAGCGCCTCGTTGCGCAGGTGACAACTGCAGTGGCATTGACCGATTCGCAGATGGCGCGCCTGCGCACGGCACTGGCGACCATCACCGGCCGTGACATCAACGTTAACGTCGTCGTAGACCGCGCCGTCCTCGGAGGTATCCAGGTGCGTATCGGCGATGATCTCATTGACGGCACCGTCGCAAGCAGACTTGAAGCAGCATCCCGTTCTTTGAAATCCGAGTAACTCGAACTTTCCCTAACCAACGACCACGCAAGGAAGCAGGACATCATGACCGAGTTGACGATCCGCCCGGAGGAAATCCGCGACGCGATCGAGAAGGCCGTCGCCTCGTACTCCGCGACGACCACTCGTGAGGAAGTGGGCCGCGTCGTTGAAACTGGTGATGGCATCGCCCGTGTCGAGGGCTTGCACTCCGCCATGACCAACGAGCTGCTCGAGTTTGAGGGTGGCTTGCTGGGTATCGCGCTGAACCTCGATGTCCGTGAAATCGGTGCGGTTCTGCTCGGTGACGGAGCCAAGGTTGAGGAAGGTCAGAGCGTCCGTCGCACCGGCGAAATCCTCTCCGTGCCCGTTGGCGATGGCTACCTCGGTCGCGTGGTGAACCCGCTGGGTGAGCCCATCGACGGTCTCGGTGCGATTGCCACCGAGAGTCGTCGCGCACTCGAACTGCAGGCGCCCTCGGTCGTGCAGCGCCAGCCCGTGAAGGAGCCGCTGCAGACTGGTATCAAGGCCATCGACGCGATGACCGCCATTGGTCGCGGCCAGCGCCAGCTCATCATCGGTGACCGCCAGACGGGTAAGACTGCGGTGGCGATTGACACGATCATCAACCAGCGCGAGAACTGGAAGTCCGGCGACCCAAGCAAGCAGGTGCGGTGCATCTATGTCGCTATCGGGCAGAAGGGTTCGACCATCGCCGGTGTTAAGGGCGCGCTGGAGGAGAACGGCGCGATGGAGTACACGACCATCGTCGCCGCCCCCGCATCAGACTCCGCCGGTTTCAAGTACCTCGCGCCCTACACCGGCTCGGCCATCGGCCAGCACTGGATGTACCAGGGCAAGCACGTCCTCATCATCTTCGATGACCTGAGCAAGCAGGCCGAGGCCTACCGCTCGGTTTCCCTGCTGCTGCGCCGCCCGCCGGGTCGTGAGGCTTACCCCGGCGACGTGTTCTACTTACACAGCCGCCTGCTCGAGCGTTGCGCCAAGCTCAGCGACGAGCTTGGTGGCGGTTCGATGACTGGACTGCCGATCATCGAGACCAAGGCCAACGACGTCTCGGCGTACATCCCGACCAACGTCATTTCAATCACTGACGGACAGTGCTTCCTGGAGTCTGACCTGTTCAACTCCGGTGTGCGCCCAGCAATTAACGTCGGTATCTCCGTTTCCCGTGTCGGCGGTTCCGCCCAGTCCAAGGCGATGAAGAAGGTTGCTGGCCGTCTGCGTCTGGACCTCGCGCAGTACCGCGAACTCGAAGCCTTCGCCGCGTTCGGCTCGGACCTCGACGCGGCATCCAAGGCTCAGCTCGAGCGTGGTGCCCGCTTGGTCGAGATTCTCAAGCAGCCGCAGTACCAGCCGCAGTCGATGGAACTCGAAGTCATCTCTGTGTGGTCTGGTACCTCCGGCAGCATCGACGACGTGCCGTTGGAAGATGTGCGCCGCTTTGACCGTGAGTTCTTGGACTTCATGATTCGTGAGCGCAAGGAAGTCGTCGAGACCATCCGCAGCACCGCCGATTTGTCCGACGACACCGTCCGACTGCTGGAGCAGGCAATCGCCTTCTTCAAGAAGCAGTTCCAGACCTCGGCCGGTTCCATCCTCGGTAACGAGAGCGTTGAGGCGCTCGCTGAGGAAGAAGTCGATGAGGCAAGCATCAAGCGAGTGGTGAAGTAGTCGAACCATGGGCGCGCAACTGCGGGTCTACCGCCGACGTATCAAGTCGGTGAAGGCCACGAAGAAGATCACGAAGGCGATGGAGCTCATTGCGTCCTCGCGCATCGTGAAGGCACAGCAGCGGGTGCAGGCCGCTTGGCCGTACACCCGTGAGCTGGCGCGTGCCATCTCCGCAGCGGCCAGCCACGGCAACGTGGACCACCCGCTGGTGCGTACTGAGGCCAAGGACGTCAAGCGCGCTGCAATCTTGATTGTCAGCGCCGACCGCGGACTGGCCGGTGCCTATTCCTCAAACGTCATCAAGGAAGGCGAGCAGCTCACTGCGCTGCTTAAGGGCCGAGGACTGCAGGTGGAGCCCTTCCTGGTCGGACGCAAGGCGGTCGGGTACTACAAGTTCCGCGAGCGTCACATCGCTGGCTCCTGGGTGGGGTTCACCGACCAGCCGCAGTACATCAATGCCAAGGAAATTGCGGCGGCGTTGCTGGAGAAGTTCCTGACTCCCGCCGATCAGGGCGGTGTGCAGGAAATC
Organism: uncultured Bifidobacteriaceae bacterium; assembly: GCA_964343545.1. Classification (GTDB taxonomy): domain Bacteria; phylum Actinomycetota; class Actinomycetes; order S36-B12; family UBA5976; genus RFTO01. The sequence goes on from CAYFKX010000081.1 coordinate 2,464, forward strand.
CACATCGTGTACACGCACTTTCAAAACATGGTGACCCAAACCGCGACTGTGCGTCGGATCCTGCCGCTTGAGATCGAAGAAGTTTCGGTGGAGGAGGCTAAGAGCGAGGGCTCGTACTTCCCGCTCTATGAGTTCGAGCCGAGCCCCGAGGGCGTGCTCGATGCACTGCTGCCGCAGTACATCGAGAACCTCGTCTACACCTCGTTGTTGTTGGCCGCGGCGAGTGAGCATGCTGCTCGCCGTCGTGCCATGAAGTCGGCGACTGACAACGCCGAAGAGATGATCCGATCGCTGTCGCGGTCGGCAAACCAGGCCCGTCAAGCCGAAATCACCCAGGAGATCAGCGAAATCGTCGGCGGAGCCGACGCGCTGGCCTCAGCCACTGCAGGAAGTTGAGGAGAACCATGACCACCACAGCCACGACCACCGCGGGCCGCGTCGCACGCGTCACCGGTCCTGTCGTCGACGTGGAGTTCCCCGTCGAGGCGATGCCGGCGCTGTTCAACGCGCTCAACGTCGAGGTCGAGTTCTCCGGTCAGAAGCGCACGTTGACGCTGGAGGTGGCGCAGCACCTCGGTGACAATCTCGTGCGCACCATCTCGATGCAGCCGACGGACGGTCTAGTCCGTGGTGCCGCAGTCACTGACACGGGCAGCGCTATCAGCGTGCCCGTCGGTGACGTCACCAAGGGTCACGTGTGGAACGCCCTCGGCGAGCCGCTGGACGTCAAGGCATCGGACCTGCAGATCACCGAGCGCTGGGGAATCCACCGCCAGGCGCCGAGCTTCGACCAACTCGAGTCCAAGACTGAGGTGTTCCAGACTGGTATCAAGGTCATCGACTTGCTCACCCCGTATGTGAAGGGCGGCAAGATCGGTCTGTTCGGTGGTGCCGGTGTCGGCAAGACCGTCCTTATCCAGGAGATGATCTACCGGGTCGCCGAGAACTTCGGTGGTGTGTCCGTGTTCGCCGGTGTTGGTGAGCGCACCCGTGAAGGTAACGACCTCTTCCTGGAAATGACCGAGTCCGGTGTCATCAGCAAGACCGCCCTGGTCTTCGGCCAGATGGACGAGCCGCCGGGCACGCGTCTTCGCGTCGCGCTGGCCGCACTCACGATGGCCGAGTACTTCCGTGATGTCCAAAAGCAGGACGTGCTGCTGTTCGTGGACAACATCTTCCGTTTCACGCAGGCCGGTTCTGAGGTATCCACGCTGCTTGGACGTATGCCGTCCGCTGTGGGATACCAGCCGACGCTGGCCGACGAGATGGGTGCCCTTCAGGAGCGCATCACCTCGACCCGTGGTCACTCCATCACGTCGTTGCAGGCGATCTACCTTCGCCCACCTCGATGCCACCACGGTGTTGAGCCGCCCGATCTCCGAGCTCGGTATCTACCCGGCCGTGGACCCGCTGGACTCGACCTCGCGCATCCTCGACCCGCGCTACATCGGTGACGAGCACTACCGGGTGGCAGCGCGCGTGAAGGAGATCTTGCAGCGCTACAAGGACCTGCAGGACATCATCGCGATCCTCGGTATCGACGAGCTCTCCGAAGAGGACAAGATCCTCGTCAACCGCGCCCGTCGTATTCAGCGATTCCTGTCGCAGAACATGTTCGTCGCCGAGGCGTTCACCGGTCAGCCCGGTTCGTTCGTGCCGGTGGAGGAGACCATCGCGTCGTTCAAGGCGCTCTGTGAAGGTGCGTACGACCACCTGCCGGAGCAGGCCTTCTTCATGTGCGGTGGCATCGAGGACGTCGAGAAGAACGCCGCGAAGCTGGCGGGCTGATCGACATGGCCGAACTGCAGGTGCGAGTGGTGGCGGTCGACCGCCAGGTGTGGGCTGGTCCGGCCACATCGTTGGTCGCTGCAACCTCCGAGGGCGAGATCGGCATCCTGCCCGGCCATGAGCCGGTGCTTGCGGTGTTGCGTCCCGGTGTCGTGCGCATCAAGCCGGTTGAGGGCGATGAGGTGCGGGTGGCTGTTGACGGTGGCTTCTTCGCAGTGGACAGCAACAACATCAGTGTGTTGTCCGGGCTCGCCGTGCTTGCCGAGGAAGTTGACGAGGCTCATGCCCGCGCGCAAGTTGAGGCAGCCAAAGCCGCTGGCGACCGTGACCGCGAGTTGACGTTTGCAGCGCACCTTGAGGCACTCACCGGCCCCCGCCACTGACCAGGCTGTCGCAGCACGACATGCCAATGCCCGCGACTAGGTGTCGCAGGTCACACTTCCTGTTTGTGGCGCACGTGCATGAGTGAGCCGAGTGGTTGCAGTTGGGATGAACTACTTCGGCTCTTTCCCTCCGACCGTTATTTGAGCTTCGACGTTGACCGGACTAGCGTCATTCGTGCTGCGTCGACTGCAACCGCCTGGTCATTTCGCGGCCGAAGCACTTACTGGTCAGCTGACTGGGTCACCGTGTGGTCTCGTGGGCAGGACTCACCTGAGAGAGCAGCGGACGTGGCCGAACACTTCGCTTGGCATCAGGCAGCTGATGATGGCGGGCACATCAGAGGCATCACCTGCAATGAAGTCGTACCTATTCCGTCGGCCTCGGCGGTAGCGGCTGCCAACGATTGGTCGTGGATGTGGACCGACCAGTCTCATGCGCGCGTTCACGCCCAGTCGAGCGTTGTCGCTGTCGACCACGCCGACCCGCGGTTGGTGGCGCTGCTCGCACACTCGCCCACTGCGTCGCATGAGAGAGATGGTGTGCCGCCGACAGGCTGGTTCGGCTTGTTCGAAGGCGAGGAGTTGATCAGTGTCGCAGCGGTCAAGCGACAAGGCGACTGCACGTTCATTTCCAGCGTCGTCACCCACCGAGATGCGCGCGGCAGGGGAATGGCATCAGCCGTGTGCAGTCATGTAACGGCGTGGGCTCTAGGGCAAGCGCCAGTAGTGGCCCTGGGGATGATGAGCGACAACGCAATTGCTGAGCGCATGTATGCGCAACTCGGGTTTAGGGTTGAGAAGCGCTGGCAGTCGGCGCGGTTTGAAATTGGTGAACCTTCGCGTCGATGATTATGATCAACGTAATATTGATATTACGACAGCCGACGCTGTCGGATTTCATATTATGATAATACGCAACGCAGTTCTCCCGGTCATGGTCACCGGTTGAGGCACATCCACGCAAAGCGGTCGCGGCATTGAGTTTGTTTGTGTGCTTA
>CAYFKX010000082.1:0-5630 GCA_964343545.1 uncultured Bifidobacteriaceae bacterium
GATGCCCGCACTCACTTCACCGTCCCTGTGTTCGAAGTCATCGTGCCGGCCGTACGTCGTGCCGCAGCGGTGACGCGCAATGGCCACGTGGGCGTCATCGCAACGACCGCGACGGTGAGTTCGGGAGCCTATGTGGACGCCTTTGCGGCCAACCCCAACATCACGGTCGTGAGCAAGGCGTGTCCGGAGTTTGTGCAGTTTGTGGAATCTGGTGTGACCACAGGGGACGAGGTGTTGAACGTCGCCCGCGGTTATCTTTTACCGCTACTTGAGCAGGGAATCGACACACTCGTGCTTGGGTGTACTCACTACCCATTTCTTTCTGGGGTCATCCAATACGTCGTTGGTGACCACGTCACTTTGGTCTCTAGCGCGGAGGAGACCGCGAAGGACATCTACCGTGAGCTCTCGTCCACGGCGATGCTCGCAGTCGGCGGATCGTCGACGCATCGATTTGAGGCCACTGGCGATGTCGACGCATTCAACCGACTCGCTGAGCGGTTCTTGCACTCGAATGTCGGGCGTACTTGAGAGCCAATCACTGTCAGGAAAGTCGGCGGCAGTGACCGAGTCTGAAGTCCGGTAGGTGGGTACACCCTTCTACTGTTGTGTCCATGCGGATTTTGTTCATCGGCGGAACCCGGTTCGTTGGCAAGGCTATGGCGCAGGAAGCGCTTGCTCGGGGCCACGAGGTGACCGTCTTCCATCGGGGCAACACGCAGTGTCCTGGAGCCGAGTCCGTTTACGGCGACCGTGAGAGCGGGTTCTCGACGCTGATTGGACGGCAGTGGGATGCCACGGTTGATGTCTGCGCTTACCGGCCGCATCAGGTCAATGATTTGCTGAGGCAGTTGGGGCCGGCTGTGGGTCGATACTGCTTCATTTCGACAGTCTCCGTGTACGCCGAAACCATTCCCTCAGGCAGCGACGAGAACGGTGCGTTGGCAGACACCGACGTTGTCATCAAGGATCCTGCAGGGATCGCGATGTCCGCCGATACCTACGGGCCGCTGAAGGTTCTATGTGAGGCCGCGGCACGGGACGCCGACCCAGATGCACTCATCATCCGACCGACGTACGTCATCGGGCCCGATGATCACACGATGAGGTTCCCGACGTGGGTGCAACGCATCGCCGCTGGTGGCGTCGTGGAGTGCCCTGGACCTGCAAGCAATCCCATGCAATACGTCGACGCCAGGGACCAGGCGACGTTCGTTATTGATCTTCTCGAACGTGGCAGTACGGGCACGTTCCACTGCGCCGCTGCCGCCACAACTTTCGGTCAGATGCTCGAAGGGATTGCCGATGCACTCGGCACTGATCCGCAGTTCACCTGGCAATCCGCGCAAGACATCGCAGGGCGCGAGGCGGACTTCCCGCTGTGGTCTGGCGCGCAGGGGACACCGATGCTGCAGATGGACCCGAGTGCGGCGATGAACGCCGGGTTGCGCATCCGCCCGTTCGCTGAGACGGTGCGCGACACCGCTCAGTGGTTGACTTCATTGGCTCAAGCGGGGACATGAGCACATGCAACTGACCGTCCTGGGTTGTTCCGGTTCTTTCCCTTCTCCGCACTCGCCGGCGTCGAGCTATCTGGTGTCGCATCGCGGCACCCGCGTGCTGCTGGACCTCGGCAACGGCGCTTTCGGATCCCTGCTGGCACACATCAGCCCACATGAAGTCGACGCCATAGTCATCAGCCATCTGCACGCCGATCACTGCGCAGACCTCGTTGCGCTTTATGTGTGGTTGAAGCACGGACCCTCGCCGAGCAGTCGACGGTTGCCGGTGTACGGCCCGAGCGGTCTACCCGCGCGTGTGGCTGGGATCTACTCCAGTGGCGATGCAGACCTGTCAGATGTGTTCGAGTTCCGAACTTTTCGAGGGGATGAAGACATTGCAGTTGGCTCCTTGACTCTGCGTACGGCGTTGGTTGCTCACCCCGGTCAGAGCTATGCCATCCGCGTGGCCAGCGAGGACCGCGTCCTTATCTATTCCGGCGACACGGCTGAATGTGAGGCGTTGGTGGCGCTCAGCCGAGGTGCCAACACCGCACTCTTTGAGGCTTCGTTTCTTGAGGCATCGACCCCGCCTGACGCGCCGGTCGTTGGGATGCACATGTCGGCGGCCGGTGCGGCCCGCGTGGCTCAGCGGGCAGGGGTGAGCCATCTGGTGCTCACCCACGTGGTGCACTGGCAGCCGCAGGACTCAGCAGCGCTCATGGATTCCCTTGTCGCTGAAGCTCGCGGGCACTTTGGGGGAGAGGTCTCACTGGCACGAGTGCTTGCCACCACAGACTGTTGACCACAACACGCATGTTCGCTCGCATGGCACCCGCCGTTGTCTGAGCGAAGGTCCTGAACACGTCGTCGCATAGGCTGCGACGCATGTCTGCATCACTGCGCTCCGATGGGCGTACCGCGGCGGATTTGCGCCCCGTCACATTTGAGCGCAACTGGCTCGACCACCCTGAAGGTTCTTGTCTCATCACGGTCGGCGGGACGCGAGTGCTGTGCGTTGCGTCGTTCACCCCTGGGGTGCCTCGCTGGTTGCAGAACTCTGGACGCGGTTGGGTGACGGCCGAGTACGCGATGCTTCCCCGGGCGACTAACACCCGCAATGACCGCGAGTCGGTCAAGGGGCGACTAGGCGGCAGGACTCAGGAAATCAGTCGGCTCATCGGGCGCTCGTTACGCGCAGTCGTCGACATGTCAGCCCTCGGAGAGAACACCATCGTCATTGACTGCGATGTGCTTCAGGCAGACGGGGGCACTCGCACCGCCGCGATTACCGGTGCCTACGTCGCGTTGCATGACGCGTTGTCATGGGCTCGAACTCAGGGGCACGTGGCCGCAACCGCCCAGGTCTTACGTGATTCAGTCGCCGCTGTCAGTGTCGGCATCATTGACGGTGAGCCACGTCTGGACCTTCACTACGACGACGACAGTCAAGCCGATACCGACATGAACGTCGTGATGACCGGCAGCGGCGACTACATCGAGGTGCAAGGCACCGCCGAACAGCGGCCGTTCAATCGCGAACTGCTTGATTCATTACTAGACCTCGCGGCAGCGGGCTGTCGTCAACTCACTGCCGCCCAAGTCGCCGCCCTCGGCCAAATTCAAGCGTGACGTTTCCCGCTCGGGTGGTGTTGGCCACTCGCAATGGCAAGAAGTTGCAGGAATTGCAGCGACTGTTGGAGTCACTAGGCATCACATCCGAAGTGCTCTCGCTGGAGTCGTTCCCGGATTTCACCGACGACATCGCCGAGACGGCACCAGACTTTGAGGGAAATGCACTCATCAAAGCCACCGCTGTGGCTGCGGCCACTGGACTGCCGGCAATTGCTGACGACTCTGGGCTATGCGTAGATGCTCTCAATGGAATGCCTGGTGTGCTGTCGGCGCGATGGTCGGTTCAGCGTGATGACCACTCGAACCTTGAACTCGTCCTCGCGCAGACAGCCGATGTTCCTGCGGAGCGACGCGGTGCTACTTTCGTTGCGGCTGTGGCCTACGTCGACGGCGAAGGCGAGCCGATCGTTGTGCGCGGGCAGATGCGGGGCCATCTGCTCACGCAGCCACGTGGGTCCCATGGCTTTGGGTACGACCCAATCTTCCAGCCAGTCGGTTACGAGAGTTCAAATGCTGAACTGAGTCCGCAGGACAAAGATGCCATCTCTCATCGGGGGCAAGCCCTGCGTGCGCTTGTGGAGCAACTTGCACAACGCGCTGACTAACCGTCAGCGCCACCCACGGGGTGTTCCCGTGGCCTACTAGCTTGGCACTTGAGGTCGCTGCTTACGACGCGAGCAGCAGATTGCTGAGCACTGCGACGTCCACATCGACCGCAGGGTCGGTGACCAACGCAGTCACAATCTGGGCAACGGTGCCGTCACCTTCGACTTCAACCCACGCAGCCTGATGCGGCATACCTAGGTGAGGCACTCCCGGCAGCAGGACAACCCCGCGCGCGGTGCCGTGAAAGCCAGGGGAATCCGGGCAGGACGTGGGCGGATGCAGCACCATGAGTGCCGGCGGCGCGGAAAGGTCCACGGCACTGAGATCGTCACTGGTGGTGATGGCCGGTCCTTCGTCGATGATGAGCCCAACGCTGTCAGGTGCGGCATTCTCGGGCAGTTGCTCAACGGCTCGGAATATTTCGCTGGTGGGCAACAGCCCAGGCACGGTAGCCAGCCTGGTCACCAGCAGCATCAAGTGCACCCACTCGCGCATCTCATGCGGCCATCGGCCGCTGACCACAAGCCCAGCCAGAGTCATGTCGCCACGGTGGAAGGGTGCAAGTCGTATGTCCGCCATGGTCCGCCTCCTTCTGGTGCGGATATGGACGTCGCCAACTGGCCGTACGTTCCATTGCCGTGCCGACCATTCTCGTGCGGGAGAGGGGAGTTGAACCCCTACGTCCGAAGACACCAGAACCTAAATCTGGCGCGTCTGCCTATTCCGCCACACCCGCGTGCGTCAGTGCGAGCCTAGACGCAGCGCCCGCAAGCCCGTGGTGAGTAGGGCAATAGCGGCGAGTGCGCCGCCGAGTGCCGCGATGTGCAACGGGATGACGCCGTGCCCGGCGCCCTGGTTCCACAAGAGTCCTGCCCAGACGCCGGCGATGAGGGCTGCGGCGTTGCTCAGTGACTGAAAGACCCCTTGCGACCAACCGCGCACGTCATCGGCCACGGTTGTGGACATCCAGGCCTTGCCCACCCCGTCGGAAAATGCCGGGAACAACCCGTAGGCGCACAGCAAAGCCCACGCACGCCAATCGCGGGCATCGCCGTCGATGACTGCAAGTCCGCCGTACGCGGCAGTGAACGCGACCATGGCGATGCCGTAGGCAATCTGCGGTCCTACACGATCCATGATCGCTCCGGCCGGCAACGCTGCCAGGCTGTAGACCAGGTTGAACACCACGTACCCCGCAAGCATGCTCGCGGTGGACCAGCCCAGGTCGTGCAGTCGCAGCAGGATCAGTGCGTCGGGGAAGTTCACGAGTGCGATGACCGTGAGCGGAATGCATACCCGCCAGAACCGCGCGCCCAGACGGCGTACCACAGGCGGCGACTCGGCAGAGGTCTGTTGGTCGGCGAACGATTGGGGGCTGTGGTGCGCCAAGGCCGTTGATGCTTCGGCAGCCGCAGACTCCCGGGTATCGGGGGATGAGTTGGCAGCAGTGGAGCGTGATTCGCGCGCAATCAGCACAAGCAGTGCTGAGGCGACAGCGGGCACAACGGCCACCCACAGCGCTACCCGGATGTCGTCAGTCAGCGCCAGCACGGCAATCCCGAGCAACGGTCCGAGGACTGCGCCGATGCTGTCGCCCATGCGGTGGAAGCCGAACACTCGCCCAAGGAACTGCGGCTGCACTGCGTCGGCGAGCCAGGCGTCGCGAGCCGCTGCCCGGGTGCCTTTGCCGAGGCGGTCAGTGACGCGTCCGGCCATGACAGCTGGCCAACTGCCAGCCGCGGCAACGATGACCTTGCCCAGGGCGGCTAGCGAGTACCCGGCAGTCGTCACGGGCTTTCGACCCCAACGGTCCGATAGGCGTCCGGCGACCAGCTTGGCCAGGCCGGCAGCGCCCTCGGCTGCCCCCTCGATGATTCCGATGACTACCGG
>CAYFKX010000083.1:0-5602 GCA_964343545.1 uncultured Bifidobacteriaceae bacterium
GCTACGAGGTCATCTTGGGCAATGGCGGCTCCACCAGCTTCTGGGACGCGGCCACGTTCGGGCTCATCCGCGAGACAGCACAATTCGCGTCCTTCGGCGAGTTCGGCAGCAAGTTCGCGGCGGCCGCCGCATCGGCGCCTCACCTGGGTACGCCGATGGTGCGTACCGCCACCCCAGGGACCGCGGCGTACTTTGAGTCCAGCCCGGGAGTCGATGCGTACTGCACGCCGCACAACGAGACATCGACGGGTGTCGCCATCACCCCGACCCGCGTCCTCGGATCCGATGCGCTCATGTTGTTCGACGCCACATCCGCCGCCGGCGGCTTGCCTGTCGATCCGTCACAGTTCGATGTGTACTACTTCGGGCCTCAAAAGTGCTTCGGTTCTGATGGCGGCCTGTGGGTCGCACTGATGTCGCCAGCGGCCATCCAACGGGTGGAGTCAATTGCAGCGACAAACCGATGGTCCCCTGCTTCACTGGACCTGCAGATTGCGATTGAGAACTCCCGACTGAACCAGACATATAACACCCCAGCGCTGGCCACCATCGTTCTCATGGCCGAGCAAGTGGATTGGTTCCTCTCTCGCGGCGGACTGTCATGGTGCACTCAGCGCACCGCTGAGTCTTCCCAGATTCTCTATTCATGGGCGGACGCTCGACCCTGGGCTACGCCGTTTGTCACCAACCCTGAAGAACGCAGCGCTGTTGTCGCGACAATCGACCTCGATGACTCAGTCAGCGCCGATGAAGTCTCAAAGGTCCTGCGTGCTCATGGCGTGGTTGATGTCGACTCGTATCGCAAATTGGGCAGGAACCAACTACGAGTCGCAGTCTTCCCGGCCGTGGAGCCGAGCGATGTCCGCGCATTCACGGAATCCGTTGATTTCGTGGTGGAACAGCTGCACGGGTGACGCCAACTCAACAGTCTCTGCGTATCCCTACCCGGCTAGGGCTCATCCAACTATCGCTGTATTGCTGGCTTTTGTACTCGGTCGGGCCAATCACGTTGCTGCTTCGCGATGAATTGGCGTTGTCCCGAGGTGAGGTCGCGATGCACTCAAGCGCGATGGCGCTTGGTTTTACCGCAGCGGGCTTAGTTAGCCGTCGCCTGCTGACGCAAGTGCGCGACATCGTGCTGCGTCGGGCTGCGCTGTCAGGGGTCTGCATCGGGGCTTTAGCCTTGGCAGGGAGCAGGACTCTTCCACTGACATTGGCGTCGGTTTTCATCAGTGGCTTCAGCGGTGCGTTGCTCGTCAATGCCCTGAACAATGCGGTCGCTGTCGCTCACGGTCCTCAAAGCGTCCAGGCGTTGGCGAAGATCCATGCAGCGGCTGCCAGTGCCGGCGTCAGCGCACCTCTGCTCATCGGTGCCGTGGTTGACGTTGAACGCAGTTGGCGACTGTTATTGCTTCTGTTCGCCGTGCTCGTAGCAGTCGTCACGCTCATTGGACGTTCAAGTTTCTCATCCACGCATGGGCATGAGCGCCCGCTGACTGCTGATGCTGCAGACCGCTCGCGCTACCGAGTCTGTGTGATCACATTGTTGGCAGGGATGGTCATCGAATTCACCACCGCACTGTTTGCGAGCGACATAGTCCGTACGCAAACCGGCGCAGCAACTGGCACAGCCACCGCAACCGCGGCGAGCTTTCTCGCGGGCTTCGCCGCTGGCCGGTGGGGAGCCGCGCACCTCTCGTCACGAGTGGGGGCAGCGAAAATCATGGTGTCGGCGTTCGCCTTGTGCGCCATCGGCAGCGCGGCGGTGGCCACCGCGAGCAGCGTCGGCATGGCGGGTGCGGGCTTGGTCGTCCTAGGTCTCGGCTGCGGCCCGGCCTATCCGCTGCTGGTGGCCGAGTCTGTCAAATATTCACCGCAAGGCTCCGTGAAGGCCGTCTCGCGGATCGGTCTGCTGTCGGGGCTGGTGATTGGTCTTAGTCCGCTGTTGCTGGGTCGGCTCGCGGACCTGCCCGAACTCGGTATCCCCTTCCTGCTCGTTGCCCTATGTGGTACATCTCTCGCGGCAGCCGCGTTGCTCTACCGGTCATTCGTTTATGCTTCTAGGCGCACGGCGAACCACGAGAACAGCGGCCAGATGTGAGTTTGCCCGGGCAGCGAACGGGGGATACCAACGGTGGCGCATCGGGCGTCACTGACCCACAAGGAGACCCCTTTGGCAACGTCCCACATCGACGGCGTGGCCTTGGCGCGTCGGCTGGTTTTCGGGGGGAACGTTCGCCGTTATCGTCAGGAACTTGGCCTTTCACAGGAGCAACTCGCGGTTGCGGCGGGAGTCGACCGCAAGACCATCAACCGAGTTGAGCAAGGTGTGCATTCAGTGCGCTTGGACAATGTGTGGCTCATCGCAGACGCACTCGAGGTTGACGTTCAGTCACTGTTCGACGAAAGTGACTAGCCGTCTACTCCTCGGTCGGAACCTAGTGCCGGCGTCATCGCCACAGAAAATCACTTTCTGTTAGTTGCGGTGACGTCAAGTCGATCAATCAATGCAGGGCGGATGCCCCAGTCGCCAGCGATTGCTTCTAGGGATTCCCGAACCTGTGGCGATGAGTCTGACTCGGTTCTCACCGCTCGGATGAGAATGTTGCGAGCGGTGTGCTCGCTGCCGACGAACTCAATCACGTCAGTGCGGTACCCGTGCTGTCGGACCACGGCTGCACGTATGGCGTCGGTCAGGACATCTGCGAATCTTTCCTTGAGCACGTCATAGCGCAGCAGAATGTCGTAGGGCTCCGGCGCGGCCGTGAACTGCGATTGAACGTCGTGGTGGCAGCAGGGCGCTGCCAGAATCACCGCCGCGTTGCGCTTGACCGCCCAGGTAAGCGCGTCATCGGTGGCCGTATCACAGGCGTGCAGTGCGAGAACGACGGATACCGAAGACCCGGAGAAAACTTCAGCACCTTCAATGTCCGAGAGCACAAAAGAAATGGCGTCCGAACCGATTGCTTCAGCAAGCGCCTGATTTCTTGCTACTGACTCTGCCCGACGGTCCACGCCTACAACCTCAATCGGCCAGCCCTTGACTGTGCTTGCCCATGACATAACAGCAAAGGTCAAGTAGGCATACCCGCACCCCAGATCGACAATCCGCAGAGGTACGGCCTGGCTGGGCTCCTGTAACGAACCGCTGCTGATTGCGCGCTCCACTGTTGCTGCGAAGATGCGGACGAACTCGTCAATCTGCCGATACTTGTCGTACTTCGACGGCTTGATCTTTCCTGAGGAATCGGAGATGCCGACCGCAATCAGCACGGGATCCGCTGCATCCAGCATGCGTCGCTTTACGCGATCGTGATTTCGGTCAACCACCGAAGTTACCGCCTGCTCGTGAATCAGTGCGACATCTCGCTTTGTGATTCGGCATTGCCACAGTGATGACGTTGTGCGCACCGTGAAGTTCGCGAATCCCGCTTGGAGGTGAGATGCCAGCATCTCCTTTGCCTGTCCTGTGTCCACGTTGCGAGTCGTAGTCCCGCTTGCACTGGTCGTGACGAACTGCACCCGGAGACCCTCTTTGATCTCAATCGGTCGAATTTCGACACGCGAGTATTCGGGGGTGCGGCCGGACAGGCGCCCTGAGAGGACCACGCTCACCAGGTCGTCAAAGTCCTCAAAGCGCTGCAGAACACTCGCTCGCGCCGTCTTGGCATCGGTGCGCATCTGTTACCGACTAAGTCCGACTACTACTCCGACGACTAGCAGCGATAGCAGCGACACTGCAACAAGTACTCGACGAAATCGGTAGGTCATAGCGCAGAGTCATCGCCCGAGGCTTGACCACGGTCGTCATCGTCGTGCGTGGATACAAAGCTGCCTGCCTGAGACTCAACGTCGCTCGGTGACTCGTCAGCGTTCGTCGCTGCCGCACGTGCGCGCTCTGGCTGGTGCTCCTGCTCGGGTACCGACTTGTGCTCCGACTCCTTCTCCATCTGGTGCTCCGGCTCGCGCACCGGCTCAAGTTCCTGCAAGTGATGCAACTCAACGTCGGCAAGTGAGTCCCCGTCGGCAAGCGACTCGGCTTCGTCCCCGTCGGCACGGTCACCTACGTCCCCTTCAGCGCCTTGGCGATCTTGCCGTGCCGTGGTGTCGTCGTCGGCTTCGATGCTACGCAAATCCAGCGGCTGGAACTCGAACTCATCGAGCGTGGCACTGGTCTCTCGAGCCACCGACTCCACCACTGCCGAGTGCGCGCCACAGCCGAACCCGATGTTGACGACACGGCCATCGGCGGGGCTGAACTCATTTGCACACACGCCAAATTCTGAACGAAGTGCGCCATTCAGGCTGATGAAAAAGCCGCAACTTACGCACGGGTGCGGTGCGAGTCTGGCCTCAGCACTGCCGGGTCCGGTCGAACCCGCATGCCAGCGTTCAGCAGTTACTTCCCGGCCATGCAGCGTCAAGACACGTTCGCGGCCCAATCCCAGTTCCCACACCGCTTCCAAGACGTCCTCGTGTTCGTCGGTGCCTTCATAGCCGGGCATGAGCCGCGCGTCGTGTGGGTCGCTCGGCAAGATGTCACCAGGTCCAAGATCCCCAGGGAGCACCCGATCACGCCAAGGCACCCAGTCCGGCGCCACAAGCGCACCTTCGCCGGGCAGCAGCACGACGTCACAAACAGTTGCCTCATCACCAGCGCCTTGCGCGAGCACCACTGTCCAGCGCCATCCCGGGTATGCAGGCAATGTGCAAGCGAACTCAACAACCATGAGACCCGATGAATCTTCATGCGTCGCTAGGTGCTCGCCTAGTCCTTGGGACTCCCCGCTGGTCTGCCCCTGCACCACAGCTGTGCGAGCGATGTCAACGACGGCTGGCTCGACTGCGCTTGTTCGCGATTTAGACGACATTGGTGACCAACGGTTGTAAGGCACTCATGCGTCGAGGTCGTCAGCGATTGCGCGAAGAACCTTCGCAATCTTGCTCGCCTCGGAGTCGTCGGGGTAGCGCCCGCGGCGAAGGGAGTTACTGGCCCGATCTAAGAGCCGAATGACATCTTCAAGGATCACGGCCATGTCATCAGCAGGCTTTCGAGCTGCCTTGCTGACGCTCGGCGGGGCGTCAAGAATCCGCACAGACAGTGTCTGCAGGCCTCGGCGCCCGTCAACTACTCCGAACTCCACGCGGGTGCCCGGCTTCACGCTGAGAGTTCCTGGCGGCAGGCTGGAGATGTGCATGAAGACATCGCCGCCTTCATCGTTGGCGACGAAGCCAAAGCCCTTCTCAGTGTCGAAGAACTTCACGGTGCCGGTCGGCATGGCTGACTCCTGTCGCTGGTCTCCAAGGCTTGCCTGCAGCCGCCTTGGACAGCCCAAGGGTACCCGCAGGCGCAGGCGACTCGCGCGCCTACTCGGGTCGTGCGGCAGGGCAACCTGAGGGGCGCCGTTGAAGGGGTCTGTGAACCTGTGTGGCGAGGGACCGCCCTGGGCCTGATGCCAGTCCTTGCTCTGAAGCTGCCTTGGTACAGACCTCAAGGTGGGCAGACAACCGCCCTGGATCAGCAATCAAACGTCGACCCGAGCCACCATCGACCACCGCCAGCATTGAGCAGCGCCACCGTCGGCCAGCACCACCGTCGACC
>CAYFKX010000084.1:0-5535 GCA_964343545.1 uncultured Bifidobacteriaceae bacterium
GCGAGAAATGCTCATGATCACTGGCGCACTGAAGGGAGCCGGTCTCGGACAACAGGTCCTGCTGGTGACGGACGGCAGATTCTCTGGCGGCTCCACGGGACTGTGCGTCGGTCACGTGAGCCCAGAGGCCAGCGTGGGCGGGCCGATTGCCTTGGTGCGTGATGGAGATGTGATCAGCGTGGACATAGAACGGGCCACACTTGATTTAGCAGTGACGGACGCCGAATTGGCCAGTCGGCGGTCGCAGTGGCAACCGAGTCCAGCTCGTTATACACGCGGAGTTCTCGCCAAATACGCCCGATTGGTGGGCTCGGCCAGCGCAGGGGCTGTGTGCGACGAGTAACTCGTGGTTCGCAATGCTCGCGTCGACAGGACAGGCGGCACGCTGACAGCAGCAGGAGTGACATGCGGATGTGACGTGCGTCACATAGGCTGCGACCATGAGTTGGGCGGCCGTCACGCGGAGGGCGGACTTCGGTCTGACCGCCTGGGTGGGTCTGGTGCACCAGTGACCGGCGCTGTGACTGGTGCTCAAGCGCTAGTCCGCACTCTTGAGCACCTCGGGGTCGAGGTGGTGTTCGGCATTCCTGGTGGCGCGATTTTGCCTGCTTATGACCCACTGATGGACTCTGTCTCAATTCGTCACATCTTGGTTCGTCATGAACAGGGTGCAGGTCACGCCGCAGAGGGTTACGCAGCCGCGACTGGAAAAGTTGGTGTCTGCATCGCAACATCCGGCCCTGGCGCGACGAATTTGGTCACAGCTATTGCTGACGCGTATATGGATTCCGTGCCGCTGGTCGCGATTACCGGGCAGGTGCCGTCGACCATGATCGGCACCGACGCGTTTCAAGAGGCGGATATCCACGGCATCACGATGCCCATCACGAAGCACAACTATCTCGTCACCGAAGCGGACGACATCTCGCGCTGCGTCGCAGAGGCCTTTCATCTCGCGAGTACCGGTCGCCCTGGTCCTGTGCTCGTGGACATCAGTAAAGATGCGCTTCAAGCGATGACGTCGTGGCAGTGGCCAGCGACGTTCGACTTGCCTGGTTATCAGCCGGTGAGGACGCCTGATTCAAATGCGGTGGACGCCGCTGCGCAACTCATTGCGCAATCGACCCGACCGGTTCTCTATGTCGGCGGCGGCGTCATTCGGTCCGAGGCACACAAAGAACTGCGCGTTTTCGCCGAACTGACGGACATCCCGGTGGTGACGACCCTGATGGCCCGCGGGGCGTTCCCGGACAGCCACCACCTGCACTTGGGGATGCCTGGTATGCACGGCACTGTGGCCGCTGTCGGTGCGCTGCAGGACGCCGACTTGCTGGTGGCAGTCGGGTCGCGGTTCGACGACCGAGTCACGGGCAAACTGGACTCGTTTGCCCCTCACGCCAAAGTCATCCATATCGACATTGACCCTGCAGAAATCGGCAAGAACCGGAAGGCGGATGTGGGCATTGTCGCCGACGCTGCCCATGCATTAGTAGCCCTGACGGAGGCTGTGCAGGGCGGCCCGCGGGCAGACCTCAGTCAGTGGTGGCTGTCACTCGAACACTGGCGACAGACTTATCCGCTTGGGTGGTCTCATCCTGATGACGGCAGTCTTGCGCCACAGTTTGTGATCGAACGGCTCGGTGCACTGTGCGGCAGCAGCACCATCTTCGCTTCCGGTGTGGGACAGCATCAAATGTGGGCATCACAGTTCATCCGCTATGAAAAGCCGCGCACCTGGTTGAACTCTGGAGGTGCGGGAACGATGGGGTATGCCATTCCCGCTGCGATGGGTGCGAAGGTGGGAATGCCGGAGGCGACCGTATGGGCCATTGACGGCGATGGCTGTTTCCAGATGACCAACCAAGAATTGGCCACCTGCGTCATCAATTCCATCCCGATCAAGGTCGCTGTCATCAACAACGGAACCCTGGGCATGGTGCGCCAGTGGCAGACGCTGTTCTACAACGCTCGGTACTCAAACACTGACCTGAGCAGCCATCGTTTCCCTGACTTTGTGAAACTAGCGGACGCGTACGGATGTTATGGCCTTCGCTGCTCCCGTCCGGAAGATGTGGATAGCACTATCGAGCGGGCTTTGGCGCTCGACGATGCACCTGTGATCGTCGATTTTGTGGTGCACAAGGACGCGATGGTGTGGCCCATGGTTGCGGCGGGTACGAGTAATTCAGACATCATGATTGCCCGTTCTCTGGCTCCGCAATGGGAACGTGAGGACGAGCAGTGAGTCGTCACACGCTTTCCGTACTCGTGAACAATCAGCCAGGGGTGTTGGCACGAATTGCGGGCCTATTTAGTCGCAGGGGATTCAACATCGAGTCGCTCGCGGTTGGACCCACTGAACTCGCTTCCCGTTCGCATATGGTGATTGTGGTCAATGTTGATGATCAGCCACTTGAGCAAATCACGCGGCAGTTGAACAAACTCATCGACGTTTTGAGCATCCTCGAAATCGAACCTATGTCCTTACCAAATCTGGGGGCGCCGCCTCCCGATCATCCAAGTGTGAGCTGAATCAAGTTCGCACACGTCCGGCATTTCGCACGATATGTCGCAACTTCTGAAGGGAATCACTGTGGCGAATCTTTTCTACGACAAAGATGCAGATGTCAGTCACATCCAAGACCGAGTCGTCGCGGTGCTCGGATTCGGCAGCCAAGGTCATGCGCACGCGCTCAATCTGCACGACAGCGGAGTCGACGTGCGCGTTGGTCTGCCTGCGAACTCAACAAGCCGCGAGAAGGCACAATCAGCCGGGCTGAAGGTGCTCGAGCCCGCAGCTGCCGTCGCAGAAGCAAACGTGGTCATGGTTCTCGTGCCAGACCCCGCGCAGCGCAAGCTGTATACCGAGGTCATTGCACCCAATCTGCAGTCCGGCGATGCATTGTTCTTCGCCCATGGCTTCAACATTCGGTATGGCTACGTGTCAGTTCCCCAAGACATCGACGTGTGCATGGTCGCGCCCAAGGGACCTGGACATCTGGTGCGTCGGGAGTTCCTGGCTGGACGTGGCGTGCCAGCCATCGTGGCGGTGGAGCAGGACTCGAGCGGCTCGGCGTGGCCACTGGCTCTGGCGTATGCCTCTGCCATCGGCGCATTGCGCGCCGGCGGCATCCGGTCCACGTTCGCAGAGGAGACTGAGACGGACTTGTTCGGTGAGCAAGCAGTCCTCTGCGGTGGCGTGTCGTCGCTGGTCCAGGCAGGTTTTGAGACCTTGGTTGATGCTGGCTACCAACCGGAGGTTGCGTATTTCGAATGTTTGCACGAGTTGAAGTTGATTGTCGATCTCATGTATGAAGGCGGGATTGCCAAGCAGCGTTGGTCAGTTTCAGACACTGCCGAGTACGGCGACTACGTCTCGGGTCCGCGGGTCATTGATGAGCGGGTCAAAGCCAGCATGCGAGAGGTGCTCGATGACATCCGTGACGGCAGTTTCGCCGCTCGGTTCATCGAAGACCAAGACAACGGCGCAGTGAAGTTTGCAGCGATGCGCGCCGCCGGGGAGGCTCACCCAATTGAGGAGGTCGGAGCCAAGTTGCGACGGCTCATGTCCTGGGTTGGAACTGACGATGATTACCAGGAAGGACGTGCCGCGCGCTGACCTCCTGCCCGCGGTGCTTTGCGCACCGCGACGAACACTGAGGTGCTATGCAGGGCTAGCCGCGCCGGGGGCGATATCTGCACCTGTTACGAGGTGTGGCCTCGCAGACGAGCCCAGTTGCCAAACTGCAACGGAAACGCGAACAGCGCGAACATCAACGCCCACATGACCACTGCGAGAAGTACGCTGAACTGACACACGACGATGGCGGTCGCCGTCCACAGCACAGAGTAGGCGTAGCAGCGTGTAAGACCGGCGTGCAATCCAGCATCAGCGGACTCGGCCAACAGGCCGCGGCGCGAGATGAACGCCCCGGTGGCCCAGAATGATGTTGCGATGAGGAAGAACGCTGCTCCATAAATAGTGAACGCCAAACGCTGGCCTTCATCTTGCAGATGCTCTGCAAGAAGTGCTGTCGGCATGGGCACTGCGGCTACGAGCGCAATCTGCGCGCCGTTGAGCCAGACCAAACCGGCGTTCATGCGCGGCACGCACTCGTAGACCACCTGATGGTTGATCCAGCACACCAAGATGGTGAGGAAGCCGATGATGTACGCCAGGTAGGTCGGCCACTGCTCTGCGAGGGCGTGACCGAGTGGCTCACCTTCGGGGGTATGTGTGGCAGCGGCCAACACATCGAATCCGATGAACGTGATGGCGACGGCGAAGACGCCATCGGAAAGGGCCATGAGCCGCTCGCGAGGGTGAAGCGAGCGCAGCGAACTCAGCCTCATCGCGATGCTCCGATGAACCAGTCGGTGCGGCGAGTTGCACCGAATCCATCTTTTGCAGCGTCCGGCACCGCGGCGGGGTCGGTAAACGAGCCGAAAGGATGCTCTCGCGAGAAGAAGTCGACACTCACTCCGCCAACTTCACCAGCGCCAAGTTCGACGAAGCATTCGCCGGTGCCGTCGTATCCGGCTGGCTCCGCAAGTCCTCGATGCCGCGCGATGAGCAGATCTGCAACGACGCGTGCGGCACGCTCGGCGAAGACGCCAGCCTTGGCCGTTCCAACGCTGGTCACATCGCCTACTGCGTAGACATTGTCGAATGAGGTTCGACCGAACCCTCGGTCGACTGCAATCCAGCCCTGATCGGTCAGACCCGACTGCACCACAACCGCAGGGGCCTTGTGCACGGGAATCCCGAGGAACAGGTCAGAGCCGAGTCGACTGCCGTCATCGAGGACGGCGCAGGTTTGCGCGCCGGACTCCAGAGACACGACTCGGTGGGCGCCAATGAAGGTGATGCCGCGCTCGGCGTACCGTTGCAGGAACGCGTTGCTGAGGTCAGGCACGGGCGGCAGTGGCACTGGCAGCGGGCTCACGACAGTGATGGAGCATTTCTCGCGGATGCCGCGTTCGGTGAGTGCGTCGTGCAGCAGCAGTGCGCACTCGTGCGGTGCTGGTGGGCATTTGTAGCCCTGGCCGCACACCCCGATGACGATGTCGCCGCCGTTGAACTGCGCAATCGCTTCGGCTGCGCGCGCGGCGCCCGCGACGGAGTAGAACTCGTGGCCCAGTTCGGCTAGTCCAGGTGTTGCTGCAATGTCGTAGCCAGCACCGAGTGCGACGACCAGTGCGTCTGCTTGAAAGTCGCCCGCAGAGGTGGTCACGACTTTGGCAACCGGGTCGATGCTGGTGATGTCAGCATGCACGAACCGCACGCCCGGACGTGCGTAGTCGGAATACGGCAGGCGCACTGCAGCAAGGTCGTAGCCTCGAAACATCATGTCCAGCTTGGAGAACCCGAAGACGAATGCCTCCGCTGCGTCGATGATGGTCACGTTCGCATCCGCGCCGTACTCGTCAGACAGCCGAGCGGCCACTTCGAGTCCGCCGAAGCCGGCCCCGAGGATGACGGTGTGTGGGGTCATTCGCTTTGTCCTTTGCGGCAGGTTGGGTAACTCACTCGGC
>CAYFKX010000085.1:0-5526 GCA_964343545.1 uncultured Bifidobacteriaceae bacterium
ATCCCCGCAATGCCGCCGCCGGAACTTTGCGTCAGCGAACCGACCGGCGCCTTGACGCTGTGAGTGCCGCGGAGTCGAAGTCACGGCAAACGGGCCTGGAACGAGCACAGTCAGACCTCGAGCAGGCGATGAGACGGCTGCGACGGCTGAAGTTGGTCGTGCATGGAGTGGGCGCGGTCGAAGGCCTGCATCTGACGAGGCAGTCGCTGGCCTACTCAGCGCTGGCAGCCCTCGGCCTGCCGGTGAGTCCGCACACGCGAGTGGTTGCCGGCGCGCAGGATGTTGAGTCGTTTATCGCCCACTGGGGCGCCCACCGCCATGACATCGCGCACGAAATCGATGGCGTGGTCGTGAAGGTCGACGAGTTCGAGTTGCAGGGCCAACTCGGGCAGACGTCGCGTGCGCCTCGTTGGGCGATTGCCTACAAGTACCCGCCAGAAGTCGTGCGCACCCGACTGCTCGATATCGCGGTCAACGTGGGTAGGACCGGCCGGGTTACGCCGTTCGCCGTGATGGAGCCGGTGCGCGTGGCCGGCTCCACAGTGCAGATGGCGACGCTGCACAACGCTGAGGAGGTCAAGCGCAAGTCGGTGCTCATCGGCGACATGGTGTTCCTGCGCAAGGCAGGTGATGTCATCCCCGAGGTGCTCGGTCCAGTTCTTGAGTTGCGTACCGGTGACGAGCGCGAATTCATCATGCCGACCCACTGCCCGGACTGCGGCAGCGAACTGCGGCCGGAGAAGGAAGGTGACGTCGACATTCGATGTCTCAATCGCCAGCACTGCCCCGCGCAGGTGCGCGGACGGTTGGAGCACATCGGCTCGCGCGGCGGACTGGATATCGAGGGGCTGGGGGAGAAGGCGGCCGCGGCGCTGATTGATGACGCAGTGCTGGTGAATGAGGCGGGGCTCTTTTCACTGACTTCCGACCAGCTCCGTGCGAGCGCGTTCTTCACTCGCGCTGGGCAGGACGGTCACAGTGAGTTGAACGCCAACGCCGACAAGCTGCTCGAACAACTTGAACGGGCCAAGCAGCAGCCGTTGTGGCGGGTGTTGGTGAGCCTGTCCATCCGCCACGTGGGACCGACTGCGGCACAGGCGTTAGCCCGCGCCTACCCGGACATGTCATTGATCTCGTCGGCCTCAGCGGAGGAACTCGCGCTTGTGGAAGGTGTCGGCGACGTCATAGCGCGGTCCGTGCGGGAATGGTTCGCCGTTGACTGGCAGCAAGAGATCGTCGCAACATGGGCTGCTGCTGGCGTGCGCATGCACGAAGACGCCACAGCCGCCGCCGATGGGCCGCTCGCCGGATTGACCGTGGTCATCACGGGCACACTCGAGGGGTTTACGCGAGACAGTGCCACCGAAGCTGCACAGGCAGCCGGGGCGAAGGTCGCAAGTTCGGTGTCGAAGAAGACCGATTACCTCATCGCAGGGGAGAACGCCGGCTCCAAGCTAGCCAAGGCTGAATCGCTCGGCATACCAATCCTCGACGCAGCGGGCTTCACTCGGCTCTTGACTTCTGCTACGGAGCAGTAGCCACGACCCCGGGCAGGTGTTGGGCTGCAGACCGGCGCTCTGCCCCGACTCGCACCGCTCTCTACACTCGCGCCGTGTCCAGCCCCGAGATCAGCGCAGCCGATGTGGCTCACCTAGCGCGCCTTGCGCGCATCGAGATTCCTGCAGACCGACTTGCCTACTACGCGGGCCAGCTCGAGGTCATCCTCGGCTCGGTGGCCAAAGTCGCCGAGGTCGCGGGCGCGGACGTCCCGGCCACTAGCCACCCGCAGCCACTGACCAACGTCTTCCGCGAAGATGTCCGCGGGACGTCGTTGTCCGCCGAGCAGGCGTTGGCGGCAGCGCCAAGTGTTGAGGAATCACGCTTCCGGGTTCCACGCATCCTGGATGAGGAGGCGTGACATGAGCGAGCTCACGATGAAGTCTGCGGCGGAGCTGGCCTCGCTTGTGGCATCAGCTGAGGTGACGGCTGTCGAGGTCGCGCAAGCGCATCTGGACCGCATTGCCGCCGTGGACGCACGAGTTCACGCGTTCTTGCATGTCGATTCTGATGGCGCGCTGGCAGCCGCCGCCCGCGTCGATGCCAAACGCGCTGCCGGTGAGGCATTGGGGCCGCTTGCCGGGGTTCCGTTGGGGCTGAAAGACGTCATGTGCATGGAGGGAGTCCCCACCACGTGCGGCTCCAAGATGCTCGAAGGGTGGCGACCGCCGTACGACGCCACGGTGACGCGTCGGCTGAAAGATGCCGGCGTGGTCATCTTGGGCAAGACGAACATGGACGAGTTCGCCATGGGCTCGTCCACTGAGCACTCGGCCTACGGTCCGACGCGCAACCCTTGGGATCTGGAGCGCATCCCTGGCGGCTCCGGCGGCGGGTCATCGGCCTGCCTCGCGGCATACGAGGCACCGCTGGCCATCGGCACCGACACAGGAGGGTCCATCCGTCAACCGGCGGCTGTCACCGGCACCGTCGGGGTCAAGCCAACCTATGGCGCGGTGTCGCGGTACGGGTTGATTGCACTGGCATCTTCCCTGGACCAAGCCGGTCCGTGCGCCCGCAACGTGTTGGACACCGCGCTGCTGCACACAGTCATCGCCGGGCATGACCCGCATGACTCCACCTCGCTCACTGACCCGACGCCAGACGTCGTCGCCGCGGCCGGAACTAGCAGCTTGGTGGGGATGCGCATCGGCGTCGTGAAGGAACTCGGCGGCGAGGGCTACCAGGCGGGGGTGCGCCAGCGGTTCGATGAGGCGCTGGCCGTGCTTACCTCGCTCGGCGCGGACATCGTCGAGGTGTCCTGCCCGAACTTCGACTACGCCCTTGCTGCCTACTACCTCATCTTGCCCAGTGAGTGCTCGAGCAACCTCGCGAAGTTCGACGGCATGCGTTACGGCTTGCGTGTGGGCGACGACGGGAACAGTTCCGTGGAGCAGGTGATGGCACGCACTCGTGCAGCCGGATTCGGCGAAGAAGTGACGAGGCGAATCATCCTCGGCACTTATGCGTTGAGCGCCGGCTACTACGACGCGTACTACGGCAGCGCGCAGAAGATCCGCACACTCATCCAGCGGGACTTCGCGGCCGCCTTCGCTGACGTCGATGTGCTCGTGTCCCCGACTGCGCCGACCACGGCGTTCAAGCTCGGCGAGAAGTTGGACGACCCGTTGGCCATGTACCTGAACGACATCGCCACCATCCCGGCGAACCTCGCCGGCACTCCGGGGATGTCACTGCCGATTGGTTTGGCGCCGGAGGACAACCTGCCCGTGGGCATGCAGATCATGGCGCCGGCGCGTGCCGATGAGCGCATGTACGCCGTCGGCGGCGCACTGGAGGCGGCGCTGCTTGCGCAGTGGGGTGCGCCCATCCTCAGCAAGGCGGTGGCACTGTGAGCAGCATGTCGAAGGCCGACCTCATGGCCTATGAGGACGTTGTCGCAACATTCGACCCCGTGCTCGGTCTTGAGGTCCATGTCGAGCTCAACACCGCATCCAAAATGTTTTGCGGATGCGGCACCGAGTTCGGCGGCGCACCGAACACCCAGGTTTGCCCGGTCTGCCTCGGCTTGCCCGGCGCGTTGCCTGCGGTCAACAAGAAGGCAGTGGAGTCCGCCATCCGCATCGGGTTGGCCCTCAACTGCGAAATAGCCGATTGGTGCCGGTTCGCGCGCAAGAACTACTTCTACCCGGACATGCCGAAGAACTTCCAGACATCGCAGTACGACGAGCCAATCGCCTTCAACGGCTGGCTCGATGTGCCAGTGGAGACTGAGGAAGGCGTCACTGTCTTTCGTGTGGACATCGAGCGCGCCCACATGGAAGAGGACACTGGCAAGACCTCACACCTCGGCGGAGCAACCGGGCGCATCCACGGTGCGGACTACTCGCTCGTCGACTACAACCGCGCCGGAATCCCGCTCATCGAAATCGTGACCAAGCCCATCGTCGGTGCGGGGAAGTACGCGCCGGCCGTCGCCCGCGCCTATGTCAGCATGCTGCGTGACCTGCTGCGCGCGCTTGGCGTTTCCGATGTGCGTATGGACCAGGGCTCACTGCGCTGCGATGCGAACGTC
The DNA here is from genome assembly GCA_964343545.1 of uncultured Bifidobacteriaceae bacterium. Taxonomy (GTDB): domain Bacteria; phylum Actinomycetota; class Actinomycetes; order S36-B12; family UBA5976; genus RFTO01. Next base: position 4,094 of record CAYFKX010000085.1, read on the forward strand.
TCCTTGCGCCCGAGCCCGGACGCCAAGTTCGGCACCCGGACCGAGACGAAAAACGTCAACTCCTTGCGCAGCATCGAGAAAGCCATTCGCTACGAAATGCAGCGCCAAGCGGCCGTTCTCGCTGCTGGTGGCGCCATCGTGCAGGAGACGCGCCACTGGCACGAGGACACGAACCTCACCACATCTGGGCGTTCCAAAGAGGAGGCCGAGGACTACCGCTACTTCCCCGAGCCGGACTTGGTGCCCATCGCTGCGTCGCGGGAATGGGTGGAGCAGTTGCGCGCCACCTTGCCTGAGCCGCCTGCGCAACGCCGTGAGCGGCTGCAGTCGCAGTGGGGCATCAACGACACCGAGATGAACGCCATCATCAACGCCGGTGCGTTGGACTTGGTCGTTGCCACCATCGAGGCTGGAGCCGACCACGCGGCGGCGCGCAAGTGGTGGCTCGGCGAGCTCGCAAGGACCGCGAATGACCGAGGCGTCGAACTCGCGGAACTGTCAATTAGTCCCGCTGACATCGTTGAAGTGGAGCGGCTCATCGCCGCCGGCACGGTCAACGACAAGCTGGCACGCGAGGTCATCGCCGGCGTGCTCGCGGGCGAAGGTAGACCAGAGCAGGTGGTAGCCGCCCGCGGACTGCAGGTGGTCGGCGACGACTCCGCGCTCCTTGAGGCAATCGAGCAGGCCATCGCGGAGCAGCCAGATGTCGCGGACAAGATCCGCGGGGGCAAGGTCGCTGCTGCCGGAGCCATCGTCGGCGCAGTCATGAAGGCGACCCGCGGCCAGGCGGACGCGGCGAAGGTGCGCTCGCTGCTGTTGGCGCACCTCGGAGTGGAGGATGCGTAACCCATGGCCGCGCATTGGTGTCGGCGCAATGCCGCTTTCGCGTACGCATTTCACGGGACCGGAGGAACTGGCAGCGCGCACTGCGGTCCTGCACGAGGCGTTCGATGCGGGGCTGGTCGTCGTGGATACCGCGGACGTCTATGCACCCGACGCCGACTCGGTCGGGCATAACGAGTCCATCGTCGGCGAGGCCGTGCGCACGTGGCGCGGTCCGCGTGATGCGCTGTTCGTGCTGACAAAGAACGGCCTGCGCCGAGACGGTGAGCACTGGTGGCGGGACAACTCCCGCGAGTGGATGCTGACTGCAGCGCAGCAGTCAGTCGAGTCGCTGGGGCTCGTTCCTGATTGCACGGCAGTACACCGCCTCAATCGCGAGCAGTCTTGGCGCGAATGTGTCGAAGCCCTCGTCGAAGCGCGCGAGCGCGGCCTCACCGGGTCTATCGGGCTGTCCAATGTCACGGCCGAGGAATTGCGTGCGGCCTGGGAGTTCTCTGACGGCAGCATCGTTGTCGTCGAGAACGAGTACTCCCCACGTTACCGAGACGATCGGGCCGTTCTGGACTTCTGCGGCGAGCACGGCATCGCGT
>CAYFKX010000086.1:0-5495 GCA_964343545.1 uncultured Bifidobacteriaceae bacterium
CGCCGCCAACATCGGTGGCGTGCGCAGCGGGCGCACCACTGTGGCCTTCACGACGAGCCCGCTGCTGCTTGACCACGCAGACCATGTCGTTTTCGTGGAGAACGGGCGCGCGGTGGCCAATGGCACTCACCATGAACTAGTCACGAGCAATGAGGACTACCGCCGCGTCGTGGTGAGGGATGTGTCATGAGATACCGCTCCCGCGCCGACGAAGTGGTCGCCCCTTATGGCGACACCCCCATCACTGCCGGCGGCTACCCCGCGCCACCACCGGACACGACCCCGGTGGACAAGGACCTCGGCTTGAAGTCCTCTGCCGCACGCATGCCGATTGCGAGCCCGAGCACAGTGCGCCGCGAGCTACGCCGCTTGCTCGTCGAGCACCGCAAGGCGTTCCTCATCGTCATCGCCTGCCACGCAACCGCCGCCATCGCCGGACTGATCCCCGCACGCATCCTCGGCCAACTGGTGCAGGGGCTGAAAAACGGGACCATGACCGGCGACAAGATTGACCACCTCGCGCTCATCATCGTCGGCACCCTGATCACGCAGACTGTTTTCACCCGCCTCACCCGCCTGCGGTCGTCCGTGCTGGGCGAGTCCATCCTGGCCTCACTGCGCGAACGATTCATCCGACGCTCAGTGGTGCTACCGCCCAGCGTTGTTGAGACCGCGGGCACTGGCGAGCTCCTTACGCGCACCACCACCGATGTGGACAAGGTCGCTTGGACAGTGCGTGATGCTGTGCCGGAACTGGCCATCGGCTTCGTCACATTCGTGCTGGTGCTCGGAGCGCTCATCTCGACAGCGCCGCTGCTGGCACTGGTGTGGTGCATCGGGCTGCCAGGCATCCTGCTCGCCAGCCGCTGGTACTTCCGTCGCTCACCGCAGGCGTACCGCGCTGAGTCCTCGTCTTACGCCGCGGTGAACCAGGTGCTCGCCGAGAGCGTGGACGCCGGTCGCACGGTCGAGGCACTGCGCCTCGGGCCAGCGCGAGTGGCCCGCACCGATGCCGCCATTGCACGGTGGATGCAGTGGGAGTCCTACACGATGCGGCTGCGCACGATGTGGTTCCCGTCGCTGGAGGTCGGGTATGTCGTGCCGCTCGCAGCGGTGTTACTCATCGGTGGCTGGTTCTACTCACAAGGGCTGGTCTCACTCGCCCATGTGACCGCTGCAGTGTTGTACGCGCAGATGCTGGTGCAGCCACTGGACATGATGCTCATGTGGTTCGACGAACTTCAGGCAGGTCAGGCATCCCTGGCACGCATTCTCGGTGTGCATGAAATCGACGACGAAGAAGTTGACGAATCTCAGCAGCCGAAGGGCTACGAAATTCATGCACACGATGTGCACTTCGCCTACCGCGCCGGTCGCGATGTCCTACGCGGCCTGAACCTCGATGTGGAACCGGGCACCCGTTTGGCGGTTGTCGGTCCATCGGGTGCAGGCAAGTCCACGCTGGGGCGTCTGCTCGCTGGTATTCACGCAGCGACTTCCGGTGACCTCACCCTCGGCGGCGCTGACATCGGTGCGATGCCGACCGAAGCCATTCGCAAGCATGTTGCCATCGTGACCCAGGAGCACCATGTGTTCGTCGGCTCGCTGCGCGACAACTTGCTGCTCGCCCAGCGCAGCGCCACCGATGAGCAGATCTGGCAGGCGTTAGAGATTGTGGATGCAGGCCCGTGGGCACGCGAGCTGCCCGACGGACTGGACACGAAAGTGGGCAGCGGCGGGGTGCGAGTGGGACCGGCACAAGCACAGCAGATCGCGCTCGCACGGCTTGTTCTCGCCGACCCGCACACGTTGGTGTTGGACGAGGCAACATCGTTGCTCGACCCACGAGCCGCGCGGCATCTAGAGCGTTCCCTTGGCGCAGTTCTGGATGGGCGCACAGTGGTCGCTATCGCCCACCGACTGCAGACCGCGCATGATGCGGACCTCATCGCCGTGGTCGAGGACGGCGTTGTGAGTGAGTTTGGTGCGCACGATGAGCTAGTGGCTGCCGGCGGGCCGTACGCGTCACTGTGGAAGTCCTGGCGCGACGAGCGCTAGGTCCTCAGAGTCTGGGACATGCGCCACATTCTCACTATGCGAGACGAACACTGAGTCTTTGCAAGGCACCAGCGCACAGCACGTCCCTGCTCAAGGAATCTACTGCGGATGAGTGCGGGTGGGAAGCCTACGAACGGTCCGTGCGCTCACAGCGTGTGACCCGCTTCACCAAACGTGAAACAGACCTCTGGATTTTCTTGCTTCGTCATGGTTTCCAGCGGATGCACAAAGCACTACTGTCTTGACCTACGTTGACTGCGAGTCGCAGCGACGCCCTGAAACTGAAAGGCTCCCCATGATGGCTCGCCGACGCTCTTTGCCACTCCTGCTGCTCGCAGTCACCGCTGCGCTGCTGTCGTCGGTGGCCCCCGTGCAGGCAGACGACGGCGACCCGATTGTGATTGAGCCACCGCGAACAGTCTCGCTCAGCGGGACCCTGTCAAGTGAGGCAGGAACCCTCGCAGGTGCCTGGGTGTCTGCACTGCAGCACCAGTCCAGCTGCCCTGAGCCGAGCAGTTCGCCGTTCTGTTACGAGGCCTGGTTCCAGGTCGGGTATGCAGAAGTTGACACGAGCACGGGCGCATTCACCATGCAAGTCCCAGCGAATACCACTGTGCGCTTGCTCGCTTCTGGCGAGTTCATCTACCCGAATGCCTACGGGCGCACCGCTTCCACGACAGCCGCTGGCGAAGGGGACGGCGTGGACATTGTCGTGGCCGATGTCGACCTGACCGAGCTGGATATCTCCGCGCTGGCCCGTCCAGGTATCGCTGGAACCATCACGTTGCCTGCAGCGGCTTTGGTCCGCAGTCTTAGCCCAGATGCGCAAGTCATCGTCTACGAATACTTGAATCCCATGCCCAGAACAGGATTCAGCGGGAAGTGGATTCAGCGAGCACAGGCCACCTTCGGTGCCGACCAGCTGTCCGAAGCCACTTCTTACCGAGTTGCACTCGAGCCGGGTACCTACCGAGTGAGTTTCAGCTCGTACTGGACCGGCACCACTTTCTACGGTGGCAGTTCCCTCGACGACGCTACCGACATCGTCGTCACCGCAGAGGGTGTGCAAACTGCCGACTTTGCCCCCGCACTTCTGCCGCAAGCCACGGGTGTCATCACCGGTCCAGGTGGTGCGGCACTTGATGACCAGATTTATGTCGTGCTGGCGCGACTGAACCCGCAGCACGATTTCGATGCCCTGGAGCCGGCGTACTCCGCTGCCGAGGCCGACGGACGTTTCGCCTTCCCCATCTCTTCTGCCGGTGACTACATCCTGATCGCAATCGGCAAGCGCATGTTCGGCATTTACGGCGACCTGCCGGCCTGCTTCGCCACGCAGGGAATCGACAAGACCTGCCTGCCGGCGGGCTTCACCATCGCAGGCGGTGGTGTTTCAGGCTTGGACTTTGAGATGCGCTGGTTCCCTCGAATTACCGGCACCGTCACGCTACCTGCGGATGCTGACACCACCGGGTTGCAAGCGAGCCTGGAACGTTGGGCCTTCGAACCTGGCATGGACGAAGGTGACGAAGGCCACTGGGCGTGGCAAGAGAATATGGATAGTCGCGCCGACCTCGTCACGAACGGGGACGGTACGGCGACGGTGACTGCATACGTCAACGAACCTGGCACCTTCCGCATCAAGTTCAGCGGTACCTGGATTGCCGAGACCGCAGTAGGCGGCGACGACGAACCAAATCAAGATGCGTTCGTCTTCCCCTCGCTGTTGTCACCTGACCAAACGTTCACCACCACGTTGCAAGCGTCACCCATCATCAGCGGGCGCGTGAACCTTGACATCTTCGGTGGCAAGCACGTGACGGCCGAGGTGTGCGTGGAGTACGAGGAGACCAACGGAGCCTGGTGGGGCGCAGGGTGCTTCCCAGTCGACACTGTGACTGGCGACTTCCGCATCGCCGCACCGCCAGGGGAGTTCGTCATCTCGTTGAGTTGGGCTGAACTTGATGAGAACGGTAACTCCGACTACTGCGATTCTTGCGAGATCTACTACGGCTCACGGGACCGTGACGGAGCGGAGCTTCTGACGACCACTTCGGTCGGAGCAGACAATCTGTATTTGGACTTTCCGCCGGCCACCGCCCCGCAAGCGCCGACAGGTGCTTTCGTCACTGCAGTGGGTGATGGCTCAGTCTCGGTGCAATGGTCGCCGCCGTACTTCGATGGGGATTCACCTGTCACTGGCTATACAGCGCGGGCAGTCGGTACCGATGCTTCCTGCACCGCACCGGCGGACGAGTTCACCTGCACCATCGAGGGCTTGGAGAACTTGCGCCGATACACCTTCGAGGTGGTAGCGACCAATGACATTGGCGACAGCGAACCGGCCGACGCGGGCACAGCCACCCCGCACAGCAACGAGTTCCAAGTGTGGCTGCCTGAAGGCGGCAACGTCGCCCGTGACTACTACACCCCAGTGTGGGTCTTCGGTGCTGCCGGCGCGGCAAGCGTCAGCGTACGAATCGGAAGCGAAACATTTGAGGTGTATCCAGACAGCAACGGCGTCGCAGTCTTGGACTACTACGCCGGCGCATCGTCATCCGGAGTGCGCAACGGTCGCCTGCGCGTCTCAGCCCGCGCCACGGTGTACGACGCCGAGGCAGGCAAGCAGAAGCTTCGTGCGTCTGCGATGTTGTACGTGCCGAGCACTGCTGTGCGCACCAAATCGTGGGCTGGGTCCACACTGGTGGCACGTACCCGCACAGCAGCCCCAGGGACTGCTCTGACCTACGTGCTCGATGGCGACGTCGTCTGTGAAGCCACCGCAGACGAGCGTGGGCAGGCGTCATGCGCCTTCACCGCGCCGGAAGTGGGCGAACACTGGCTCAGCACGGTCACCCTGAGCGATCAACTCGAACCAAGGCAGTTCGACATCGACATGTTGACTGTCATCCCCAGCGGTCGCCGCGCAGGTTAACCGCCTACGGTGAGAGTCGGAGGGATTCGCCGACTCTCACCGGCGTGGGTCGACCACAACCTCCACGCGCTGGAACTCCTTGAGGTCGGTGTATCCAGTTGTCGCCATCGCCCGCTTCAGCGCGCCGACCAGGTTCATGGTGCCGTCGGCAACACGTGACGGACCGAGCAGGATCTCTTCCAAGGTGCCAGTGGTTCCCATATGCACACGCTCCCCGCGCGGCAGGCTCGGGTGCACGGCCTCCATCCCCCAGTGCCAGCCTGCGCCGGGCGCCTGCACGGCGCGAGCCAGCGGCGAGCCGACCATCACCGCGTCAGCGCCGCACGCGAATGCCTTCACTAAGTCGCCGCTGCTACCCATGCTGCCGTCGGCGATGACATGCACATAGCGGCCGCCGGACTCGTCAAGGTAGTCGCGGCGGGCTGCGGCCACATCAGCGACCGCACTAGCCATCGGCACGCGCACCCCGAGGACATCGCGGGTGGTGTGGGCTGCGCCGCCA
>CAYFKX010000087.1:0-5476 GCA_964343545.1 uncultured Bifidobacteriaceae bacterium
ACGTGAGGACGACCCGCCCATCATCGAATGGCTGGTGCTCGAGCAAGCCGTCGTGCAGCAGAGCCTGTGCAGCCACTTGGGCTGCAGGCTCAAGGCTGGCCAGTGCGATGCCCTCGCGCAGTCGAAGGCCCAACATCACCGCCTCCAGCTCCTGAGCCCGCTGGTCAACGATTTCGCTGTCTGCCATGACAGATTGCCCCTGGCTCAACGCACGTGCCCACGTGGCCGGGTGCTTGTGGTTCCACCATCGTTGCCCCTGCATGTGGGAGTGAGCGCCAGGACCGACGCCCCACCAGTCGTGGTTGCGCCAGTAGATGAGGTTGTGCTCGCACTGCGCCCCTGGCTTGGCCCAGTTGCTCACCTCGTACCACTGCAGCCCCGCAGCACTTAACGTCTCATCGATGATGGCGTAGCGCTGCGCCGCTACGTCGTCGTCGGGGATTGGCATCTCGCCGCGTGCCACTCTTGCGGCCATCCGGGTGCCAGGCTCGACGATGAGCGAGTACGCACTCACATGGTCCACACCAGAAGCAATGACATCGTCCAGAGTCCGACGCAGGTCGTCATCGGTCTCCCCCGGCGTGCCGTAGATGAGGTCCACATTGATGTGTTCAAAACCTGCAGCCTGCGCCTGCGCAACAGCGGCCCACGTGCGACCAGGAGTGTGAGTGCGTTCGAGCAACTGCAGGACGCGAACGGAGCTGCTCTGGTGACCGAACGAGATGCGGGTGAAACCGCCCGCCCTGAGCACGTCAAGGGACTGCGCATCCACCGAATCGGGGTTGGCTTCCGTGGTCACCTCAGCACCGGTCGCCAGGCCGAACTCCTGTCGCAGCACTGCCAAGGTCGCCACCAGGTTCTGTGCTGGGACTTGGGTTGGGGTGCCTCCACCGAAGAACACTGTGGAGACCACCCGTTCGTCACCGGCAAGACACTCGGCCGCACGCGCCAGCGTGATTTCGCGCGCGGCGTACTCATGCCAGGTGTCACGCGAGATGGTCGCCACGTCGGTCCCGAGCTCAGCGGCCGTGTAGGTGTTGAAGTCGCAGTACCCGCAGCGCGATGCACAAAAGGGCACGTGGAAGTAAAAACCCAACGCACGTTCGGCCGCAGTCACACCTGCGAGGCTACTCATACCCACGTGCATGTGAGCGAACGCGTGGGTTCGAAGGTGACTGACCGCACCTCAACAAGCGAATCGCCGGCGACGTACTGGTGAAGTGCTCTCAGTTGGTGACCGTGATCGTGGCCGTACGCACGGTCAGGTCACCCACAGTCGCAGTCACGGTGAACCTGCCTGCGGAAGGGAAGATGAGTTTTCCGGCGTACGCACCTTTGGATGTTGCAACTCCGACGAGTTCCCTACCGTTGCTGACGCTGAACTGCACTGCAGAGCCGGGTTTGGCGGCCGCGATAGAGAACGTCAACGCCTTGCCACGCTTGACCGTGGTCGTGAATTTCGCCATCGGGACGTAGACCGTGGTCTTCGCAGTCGACTTGCCGATCGTGGCGGTAATCGATACGACCCCAGCAGCGGCCAACGTCAAATCCGTGGACGCGCTGCCGAGTCTGCTCGCATTCAAGTTGGTGGTTGTGACGCCGGGCTTTCCTGCGATGGTCACTTTGCCGTTCGGGGCGGCGTTGGTCAGTCGCAGTGAAATGACACTTCCCGCGGTGACCATGCTCGCGCTGGAGCGCAACGTCAGCACCGGCACAGCGGGTACGGCGGATGTGATGTCGGTAGTAGTGGTGCCACTTTCATTTGTCCGGGCGACACTCACCGCCTGGGCGACGCCATTGCGCAGACCCGTCAGCGTGCACGTCGTTCCCGTGGTGATGCACGTCGCGCCGCTCGGGCTGGCAGTGACGCGGGTATAGGTGACGCTTCCCGCCGGCGGGGCATCCCAGGCGACAATGAGCCCGCCGTCACGAGGAGCCCACTCCAGCCCGGTCGGTTCAGCCGGCGCTGAGCCGCGGCCAACTCTCATCATGACGCCAGTCAGGCCGTTGACCGGCATCAAGAAAGTCGTTGCTTCTTCGATGGTTGCACCGCCGAAGAACGTGCGCACCTTGGGTGTGCCGTAGACGATTTGGATTCGATACTTCTGCGGAACCAGGTAGGCGGAGAAGGTGCCCTTGCTGTCCATGTCCCAGATGTCGCCGGACACTGACCAGCCGCTGTCGGCGGTCGGGTCCTCAGTCCACAGATACAGCGCATCAGGCACAGGAAGGTTGCTTCCGTCTAGTGCCGTGACCTTGCCGGAGAATGGCGGCTGGGTCGGCATCTTGAACACCTGCTTGGCCAGGCCGGCGGCTGGCACCACCACTGGCGTCGCCGTGGCGAGTGTGTTCTGACCACCGAAGAAAGTGCTGAGCGCGATGTTGTCGGCCTGCACCTCCAATTTGTACTTACCAGGCGCGACGTATGCGCTGAAGAACCCATCCGGGTCGATCTCGAAACACTCGTCGGGCACGCTCCAGCCAGACTCTGCTTCGGCGTCCTCGTACCAGAAGTAGACGCAGTTTGGGTTCACTAACGCCTTGGCTGCAAGATCAACGAACTGACCCGCGACGACCGCCAAGGTTGCGACCTTCAACTTCAGCCCCTTCAGCCCCTTGGGGCCAACGGTGAGCGTCGTCGCGACATCAAGCGTGGCGCCACCGACGAACATGCCGTAGGCGACGTTCGTCGCTTCCACCTCGACCTTGTATCTGCCCAACGGGAGCACGGTGGCGAACACGCCGCGCTCGTCGGTATCCACGCATTCAGACGACCGCGCCCAACCGCCGGGCGCCTCAGCGGACTCGGGCCAGAAGTAGACGCACCACGGGTCAACGAGCCCTTTGCCGGCGAGGTTGAGCACCTTGCCGGACACCGCGGCGGAGGTCACCGGCGTGACCGCGCCCGCAGCACCGGCCGTCGACATCAGAGCCGAGCCCGCGACGAGCATCGCTGCGACTGCAGTGGCCACCACACGCCGACGCGAACTTCTCGCGACCATCTCAGTCTCCCAACGCCACACTTGCGTGAACACATAATCCCACAGGGGGCGGGGCTCGCCAAAGCCTCGGTCTGGGGGGACGTCTCAGAGTGCCCTGAGAATTTCGTGCGCAGTCCAGACGTGCCGGTCTCCTGAGAGTCCTAGGTTTGGGCTTACCAGACTCTGCCGCGTTTGGACTTATCAGACTCTGCAGCCTTTGGCTTTACCAGACTCTGCCACTCAGGTCGTATGGCACCGCATTCCACCCCAGGGTTTGCAGCCCCTTCCAGCGGTACTCAAAAGCCACCACACCATTGCGGTCAAGTCCGACGAGGCGCACGTACTGCTGGTTCAACTCGGAGGCATAGTTGATGAGCATCGACTGCCCCATTTGGTAGACGCTGCCAGTCACGCGGCAGTAGATGTTGCGCTCGGCGCCATAAGTCCACACCTCAGTCGCGGTGCGCTTCTTCAGGTCAAGGCGGTACTTGCGCGGTGCCGAGTACAACCGGGCCGCGCCGATTGGTTGACCCACACCTGCGTTGTTCGAGGGCACTCCGTTGTCGAACAGCATCAACTCGTTCGGGCGGGGGAAGGAAATTGCATGCTGACCGATGGGCGGGTTGCCTTGGACGGTCAAGGCCAGGGCGCGCAGTGAGGCGTACTGATGCCACGACTTCTCTGGGTCGCCGATGAGCCACCGCAGCTGCCCAGTCGCGTAGTCCATCGCGGCGACGAACTGCTCGCGGCACGACACGACCACCTGATCCTGCGCGGGCCAATAGGCGGCGGCGTTCATGTGACACCAGTTCTGCCCTTGTCGCACAAGAATGCTCGGGTCGTCGCCTCGCGCTCGCATCGCATCCGCGATGGCGGTGGCAACATCCCAACTGCCAGCGATGGAGCCATCAGCGCGCACGTCGACAACAGTGGAGCGAACTTGACCAGGGATGTCAGTCTCTAGAAGCAGACCAGCCTTGCCTGGGTCGGCGTTATGGTGAAAGCTCAGAAAGCCCTTTGCGGCGTAGTTGGCCACCTCGGTTCGCCGGCCGTCGAGGTCCACTCTCGTCAGTGTCGGTGTCGTCGTGGATGCCAGGAAGAATGCGTTGCCCAGCGCGGCCACCGCCTGCGTTGCGTCAGCCGTCGGCCCAGCCCAGCGCGGCTCGCCGTCGATGTCGAAGACCACCGGAACGCCGGCGCTTGCGTAGTACTTCAGCAGAACATAGTGAAAGCCCATCGCGGCCGATTTCCTGCGCGCCACGAATGTTTCCTTCGAGCCCAGGTTTGCCGCGACAACGCCGGACCAAGTCGGTGTGGCAATGGACACCACGGAGGCCAGCGTTCGCATACCCGACTGCACCCACACCCGCACCTGATTGACCCGACCGGCGTAGAGCCCGTAGATCGGAATGCTGACTCGGTTCAGCGTTGAGTCGAGGTAGCCACGACTTGTCATGGCCGACGAAGAGAAGGTACCCGTGAGTGCCGGCACGGTGGCAGATGCTTGCGGCAGGATGGTGAAACCAGATTTCGTCACACCGGCCAGATTCACACCATCGACGAAAACCTGTGCCATGAAGGGGGTTGCACCTTGACTTACCGCGGTGCGCAATGTGGCCTTGCCACGCGCCGCGATGGGGTAGGCGAGCGTGGCGGTAGACAGTTGCGAGCTGTCCGCACGGTTGAAGCCCGCAATGAAATCAGCGGGCGCGACATTGCCTGACGAGCCGGACCCGGCGGCGACGACCTGGCTCGTCACTGAGTCGTTTCGCAGCAGCGCCAGGCTCAGGTCGCCACTTGCCCCAGATGACGCAAACTCCATGACGTCGCCGGAACGCCCCTCGACGTTGCCAGTCACTTCCCCGACTCGGGCGCTTGCGCGGTCGGTGGTGCCGCTACCGAGCCCGCCAATGACAGTGACGCTCACGCGACGTCCGGCAACAGCGTCCGGTAACGAGATACGGGTTGCTGCCGAGCCGGGCTGCCACGAGTAGGCGCACTGCGCTGGCAACGTGCTCGTCGCTAGTTGCAATTGCCAGCCGGCGGCGCAGACTTCGGTCGCATTCTGAGTGGCAGCCAGAGTCGGGACATGTGTCAGCGTGAATGTGAGCGCGAGTGCCGCTGTCGCGGGCCACCATCGCACCGCAATGAACCAGCGACGCACCATGTGGAAAACCTTTCACTCAGAAATGCCGTGGGTCAAGACTCAGAAGTCACAGGTCCAGTGCGACCTCAGTGTCCGCGGAAAAGTTGTGGGTGGGGATTCAGAGGTCTGAGCCTGCGAATCCCCACCCACGACGAACGGATGAGCCGTGCTTACCCGAGGCGACGACCCCAGACAATCACGCTGAACTCGTTCTCAGCCATGAGCTCCTCACCGATGTAGGTCTGCAACGTGTAGCCACCCTCAGCCGGGGCATCGAAGGAGCACGACGCGCGGCCACGGTCATCAGCATCCGTGGCACACACCTCAGTGCCATCGATACGGAACGACA